>DBBR01000095.1 GCA_002292325.1 Flavobacteriales bacterium UBA979
GAGGTTGAAATCATTGTGGACGAATTCAAAGAGGAGGACGAGCAATTCCGTGTGGTCATCATGGGGTCGGAAAATGCACTGCTCGAAGGGGGCTCCCAAGAAGCAATCGGTACGATTAAAAATGACGACACAATCATCCAAGTGACGACTGTAGGATATACTTCAGCAGACAGTTATCCAGGACGTACGATAGTATGGTCCGACGAGTTTGATGAAACTGAAATCAATTTAACCAACTGGACCTATGACCTGGGAGCTTCAGGATGGGGCAACCAGGAATTGCAGCACTATACCGCCTCTGTGGATAATAGTTATGTAGCCAACGGCAACCTGATGATTGTCGCCATTGACGAAGGCTGGCGATATACCTCTGCAAGGATGAAATCAATCGGATTGCAAGAGTTCCAATATGGACGCATCGATGTGAGAGCTGTATTGCCCGAAGGACAGGGAATTTGGCCGGCCATTTGGATGTTGGGCGGAAATTATCCAGCGACCGGGTGGCCCGCCTGCGGAGAAATTGACATCATGGAACTGATCGGATCCACCCCCAATTACGTCCACGGAACCGTTCATTTCGGGGATGATTACTCCCAGCACCAATACACCGGCCAAGGAACTAACATCCCTTTCTCAGAATCGTTTGCCGATGAATTTCATGTGTTCTCCATCGATTGGAATGAATCCGGAATCACCTGGCTCTTGGACGACACTCCTTTTTTCAGCATCAACAATGCCGTCAGTGGATCACAGAATTATCCTTTTGACGACCCCTTCTTTTTCATCTTGAACATCGCTGTCGGCGGACAATGGCCAGGATATCCGGATGAAACCACCTCCTTTCCCCAATTTATGGCCATCGACTATATCCGCGTTTTTCAATGACGCGGGTGATTGATTGAACGTGCAAATATTCCCGTCAAGACGTTATGAATCCCATCGACCTTCTGACCAAATTTGACCTGATCCAAGACCAATGGAACCCCCGCATCATTGCACACCTGAATGGGCAGGATGTAAAAATAGCCAAGGTGGCAGGTGAATTTGTTTGGCATGCGCATGCCGACCAAGACGAGCTTTTTTATGTCGTGAAGGGCAAGCTCAAAATACAATTTCGGGACCGCACGGAGGTGCTATTGCCCGGTCAACTGTTGGTGGTTCCACGAGGAGTCGAACATTGTCCAGTTGCGGATGAAGAAACATGGATTTTATTGTTCGAACCTCAAAGCATCGACCATACGGGTGGCGTCGACACCCCGCTTCGAAAGCGCAGTTTTGATAAACTCTAAAGCTCTGAATGAAAAAAGGGAGGCGGCTTTGAAACCGACCTCCCTTTTCATGTGGGTATTATAGTATGCTGAGAAGCACTACTCGGCGATCATGCGCATCGTCCAGAATGCTTCGCCTGGCATTGCTCCGTAGTCAACTGTAACTGTGACTCGTTCGACTCCGTCCACGTTACTGTATTCAAATACTTCGTACATGATTTCACTCGCAGGAGTGCCGGTTCCCTCATTGGGCAACTCACCTCCGTTGAACGCTTTATTGAAACCGATGTAAGCACCGAGCCCCGTCACTGTGACTGTTTCGTCTGTGGCTGAGAAGGAATGCGTGCCCGATCCATAAACGTCGAAAGGAGGGTTCAACAAATCATCTGCGACGCATGCATTCGATCCACCCATGTATCCTTCCGCCCAAACCTCACCTTGGGTCTCAATGAGGAACGTTCCGTCATCATAGAATATGAACTCATCGTCCATTTGACACGCTCGTTCCATTACACCCGCCGCATCCAATCCACCCCACCATTCACTGCTGCCTTGGACAGGTCCTACGATGTAAGAAGCTTCGCCATCAAGCTTCCACACTTTCCCTTCTGGGCTCGACATATCAGCTGCAGAGAACACGGCATTGCTGATTACGATGATTTGGCTGGCTTCGTCGCTTTGGAAATCATCGTCACTTGCTGTGAGAACCACGGTATATTCACCGTCGCCTGCGTAGGTATGAATCGGATTTTCATCGCTGCTAAAGTTGCCGTCACCGAAGTCCCAGCTGTACGTGGTGGCATTCGCTGAAGTGTTGGTGAATTCAACAGTGTTTCCCTCCTTGACGAACGTAAAGCTCGCCGCTGGAGCCGACGCTGGAACCGGCGGAATATCCGCTGGATCGTGATAGCTTACCAGGTAAAAGTTCCAAGCGAAACTTCCATCCAATCCCACAATGGCAACCTCCATTCGGTCCGATATATCACCCGTTTCCATATTGAGAATTTGGTACGTCTTACTCGATACGGGGATGTAATTATCACCCGCCTCTGTTTTTTGAGCCAAACCAATGTAGGCCCCAAATCCATCAATGGTAATGCTATTCTGAGCCGTATTGAAATCAAAGGTGTAATCTCCTCCATTAGCATAGGCACTCAGGTCTTCGCCATTTGGACCGGTAAACAAACCCTCATCGCTCTCGTCATAGCACGTTTCAAAAGACACGCCGAGCCAACCGCCGTTCGCATCCGAATCAACAAAAACAGTTCCCATGGTGTTTTTCTCCCATGTACCGTCCGCATTGAACGTGTATTCGTCATCCAAAATACAAGGCCGCTCACTCAGTGGCGTAACGCCACCAAACGACCACCACGAATTATCTCCGGGGCCAGGACCAATTCCCAGTGCGATATTTTCGCGATCGAGAATCCATGTCTTACCCGCAGTCCCGGTTAAAAATTGACCAGCCGTGTTCGGGTCGACTAGTGTGATGGATTCGGAACGGGCAGCAGATCCCGCTTCGCCCGTTGCCGTCAGAATAACCTCATACGTACCTCCTGCCGCGTAAGCGTGAACAGGATTTTCATCCGTACTCGACTCTCCGTCACCAAAATCCCATACATACGAGGATGCGTTCTGGGAGTAGTTCACAAATGCCACTTCGGACCAGTTCTCTGCACTGATTTCGTATTGGAAACTTGCAATGACATCAGCCGGTTCTGGCTCATCGTCTTTGCGGCATCCTGACAATGCCACGGCTGCGATGAATAGCATGCTAAATGCTCTCAAATAATTCTTCATGAAATTCTATGTTTGGTTTACTACGATTAAAGTATTTGCTCTGGGTTGTTTAATTGAAAAGGGAAGCATCCGGGTAAGTGGTAAGGCCATCTGCCAAAACGGTCTCTTCCAGTGCAATGGGCAACCACAAGTGATCTGAATTGAAATTGGCTTCCTTATCACCGTCACCACTGAACAAACTCGATTCTGCACGACCTGAACGGACCAAATCAAACCATCGATCGCCTTCACATGCCAATTCCGCGCGACGCTCGTACCAAATCAATTCTTGCAATGTCATCCCCTCTTCCGCCATGACTTCTGAAGCCGTTCGGAAGTTACCTGCATTGTTCCCCGGACCAGCTGCTCGTTCTCTTACGATGTCGATGTATGCCATGGATAAGATGTCATCACCACCGCCCCGATGCAGAGCCTCGGCTAACATCAAGAGCACATCAGCATAGCGCATCACATGGGTGTTTAGCGCCTTGGTCAAGTGTTCATTCCCACCGTTTACATTGGTGCCAGCGAACGACTTATAATTTGAATACTTTTCCTGAAAATACCCCGTGAAGTCGATTGGATTGTTCTGCGT
>DBBR01000014.1 GCA_002292325.1 Flavobacteriales bacterium UBA979
TGAAGAGGACATCGATTACGGAACCTTCGTTTGCAGCGAACGAGAAAGTGCTCGTGCCGAGCTCTTCAGGAAATCCATCAAAATCCGCATCTGTAGCCAGTTCATTGTTCGTTTCAGAAGTAATCATCGTACCGTCGACGTATACGTCCACGGTAGATCCCCCCCAATCTTCATACGCATCTGCATTGAACAGGTTGATGGTCCATGTTCCACAGGTTCCCTCCACTACAGGGACGTCCAAAGGCAATACTTCGGCCAATGAGTGTACCACACCGTTGTAGGCAAGAATATCCACGACTTCAATCGCCGCTCCTGAAGCAGTTGCTCCAGCGTCTCCGAGACCAATCTCGATGGTTTCTCCATTCAACGTGGTCAAGACCTGACCGTCACTCAAATCGCTGCTCTCGTATACACCGACAACGATGTGTCGTTCAACGAACTCGTCCACGTTTTGTGAATTGATGAAAGCAGCAGCATCTGAATAGCCGATGGACAAAGCAAACGCATTCACTGCATCATCCGAAGGAGCAAATACGGTATAGGGGCCAGGAAGTGGATCGCCATTGTTGTCATCTTCGGCTTCCAATGCCTGAGCGCTCAGGTATTCAACCAAATAAGCATTGATGATTCCAGAAGTGAACGCTGTGTGCGCTTCACTTTGGGCAATCGCCGTGACGACAGTTGCCTCAGGATAACCACTTGGAGCCATTGTTTTGTCGATCACGTGAATGACACCGTTGTCTGCAATGATGTCGGTTTGAAGCACATTGGCATCGTTGATCATGACGCCTGCTCCAACAGAAATGCTGAGGCTTTGGCCTTGCAACGTCGGCAAAGACATGCCATCGGCGAGATCTGCCGCCATGTAGGTGCCCGGTACGATGTGGTAGTCCATTGCCGTGGGCAAATCCGAAAACCCTGCCAAGTCCCATTGATTCAAATTCATCAATGCCATCACTTCTTCCACCGCTTCTTGGTTCGGGACAAAAACGGTGTATTCGCTGTCTTCATCGTCCAACTGTTCGATGTTAAGCTGTTGGAACATATAGCCTGAGTAGAAGCAGCACGGCTCAGGAACAGAGTCGTTGACATACATGATTCCATTCATTGCATCATCCAATGTGTAAGGCCATTGGGCATTGGCACTCTGGCCTAAGATGAGGGCGAAGCAAATTGCCGCACTTGCTTTGAGAGACTTTGAAATCATTTGAGAATGTTTTTGTTGCCCTGTGTTACCACTCGCATCTGTATTTCGTGACGGACCAATTCGAAATGGGACCATATTGAGGTATGAAATGAACGATACCTAGTATGGATGGAAATCCAAGCGTTGAAAACATTCAGGATCTGTCGCCGCCGCCATTGTTAGGCTTCTTGAAGGATTTTTTGCGACGGTTTCCTCCAAAGGATGATCCGTCACCGCTGCCACCACGGCCACTTCCACCGCCTGGTCTGTGGCGTTTATTAAATGGTTTCTTATTCCTACCCGACTTCTTCTTGCCGCTGCGGTCGCCTCCTTCTTGTGCTCTGCGATTGGGCTGGCCTCCTGTGCGTCCTCGATCGAGTGGAATCTCCTCCATCCCGTTGTGCCAAGGGTGGTCCTCAAACAAGGGAATTGCTCGGTCCATCAACCGCTGGATTTCGAAAATGTGCTTTCGCTCATCGTCTTCATTGACCAACGACCAGGCCACTCCGCTCGCCCCAGCTCGCCCTGTTCTTCCAATGCGGTGAACGTATGTTTCTGAGACGTTTGGGATTTCGAAGTTGATGACGTGACTCACTCCACTGACATCGATTCCACGTGCCGCGATATCGGTCGCAACGAGGACATTGATGTTCCCAGATCTAAACGCCTTCATCGCCCGCTCTCGTTGCGGTTGGGTTTTGTTTCCATGAATGGCTTCGGATCGAATCTTGTTCCGCTTGAGGAAACGAACCACCTTATCTGCACCGTATTTGGTGCGTGTAAATACAAGCGCGGATTCAACACCATCCTGCTTGAGTAAATGAACCAATAGGTCGCGTTTGTCTGTTTGATTGACAAACAACATGCTTTGATTTACTGTTTCGGCAGCGGTGCTTTCGGGTGCCACCTCCACGCGTTCAGGATCCCGCAGCACCGTGCTGGCAAACTCCAAAATATTGGGGGGCATGGTAGCCGAGAAAAACAGGGATTGCCGATCACGAGGAAGGTGCTTGATGATGCGCCGCAGGTCATGAATGAACCCCATATCCATCATGGTATCGGCTTCGTCAAGGACGAAATACTGCAGGTGATTGAGGTTGACAAACCCCTGCTCCTGCAAGTCGAGTAGTCGACCTGGAGTGGCGACAACGATATCGACACCTCGCCGCAATTTTTGCACTTGCCCATGCTGACTCACGCCGCCAAACAAGGTCACTGAAAATAATTTCACGTGCTTGGTGTAGCCCACGATGTTTTCTTCGATTTGGGCCGCCAATTCTCGGGTAGGCGTCAAAATCAATCCGCGAATCGGTCGGTGCTGTCCGGAATATCGTTCCAGGTGCAACCGATGAATCATGGGCAGGCTAAATGCCGCCGTTTTGCCGGTACCTGTTTGCGCTACGCCGAGCACGTCTTGACCGGCGAGGACTTTAGGAATGGCTTGGGCTTGGATGGGGGTTGGGGTTTCATAACCCAACTCTTGGGTGGCCTGCAGAACTTGTTCGCAAAGGCCTAAATCGTCAAATGAACTCAAAAGGTAATTAAATCGCGTGTGAGGGTGATTCGCTTCACACGTGTTGTCAAAGGTCGGTTATAAGCGGGGTGGTTTGACCACCGTGCATGGATTATTCCTTGACAAATCGTTGTGAACAGAGACTTGAATTCCCCTGAATCACTGCGATATAGACACCAACTGGCCATGCTGAAACGTCCAATTGGACGGGCCCAGTAATGCTAAGCTGTTCCCATGTGAGTTGTCCGGTTGCACTGAAAATCTGAATTGATTTACCAGAATTGCGAACGCCGAATTCGAAGAAAAGCAGGTTACTGACAGGATTGGGATACAGCATCAATGTTGCGGATTCAACCTGCGGCACCTGGACCGCGGAGCAATCCAATTGCGTGTCCAAAAACGCTGTGCGGTCGGCCACAAACGGCTTTAACCCGTACAACGAACCTCCTGGACCACCGCCTCCTCCGGGTCCGCCCCCGCCCAAGTCGCTATCGAAATTGGCATCGAAATCTGCATTGGAATACATCTTGTTGTCATCAGCATATACCGCCGTTTCAATCAATGCCTTCAGGGCGTCCAGGCGCGGTTCGAGGTAGGTGGAATTGAAATAGGCGTCCTGCAGGTCGCAGATTTCGGCTAGGTAACCTGCGCGCAGCGCGTCATTCGCCAAAATGCGTTGCAACAAGGGCCGTTCATAGTTGCCGCCGTCGAAGGCCACGTCGAGTTCGGTCATGGGCCCGGGCACGCCCATAGCGTAACTTCCGAACGTCTCGTTGCAATCCCACTTGATCCACTGCCAACGGCCGAGGGTGGTGTTTTGGTAGAGGTAGTAATTGCGCGCGGACAGCGTGTAGCTGTCGAGGTTGGCGAACAGGTTATCGAGCGCCACCGAGCGGAGGTAGGGTTGCAGGT
>DBBR01000057.1 GCA_002292325.1 Flavobacteriales bacterium UBA979
GCGTACCGATAAATTCCGCCGTCGTTGGCTAGCCACACTTCATCGGTGTGCGGATTGGCCTCCAAAGCATGCTGATCCACATGCAAGTAGCTGTCCTGCACATCCAGCCATGTGGCACCGCCGTCGTCCGACCGTTTCATCCGAATACCTCCGACATACACTCGGTCGACAACAACTGGATCTGCCTCCAAACAGAGGTCGTACCATGCTTGTCCACCATCGTCCTCCCCAGCAGCGTTCCACCCCATGATATTGGGGCTATCGCTCATCTCCACGAAATTCATACCGGCATCTTCTGACTTGTAAAAAGCCCGAAATTCATAGGTGCCACTGGACAGGACGTAAACGTTTTCAGGTGCTGCCGGTGTCACCGCAATAACCATGCGGGTGCTAGGAACAATGCCTTCATTGATGTATTCCCAGGTGTCTCCTGCGTCCTCGCTTCTCCAGAAGCGGCCTTGGCCTGTGCAATAGATGACATCGGGATTTGTAGGATGAACAGCAATGTTCTTATAGTTCTGGGTGTTATTTGATACCTGCGACCAACTGAGTCCACCATCCGTTGTTTTGAAAATTCCACTGCTCGTGGCCGCTAAAACTTGATCGGCATTGGATGGATAGACAGCCAGGTCTCCGACAATGTTATTCTCAATGCCCGTATTGAAAAAATCCCATGAAATTCCTCCATCGGTCGATTTCATCACCCCCATTCCCGGACTGTCAGAAGCATCACGATCACCGGTTCCGATGTACATGATTTCCGGGTTTGAGACTGCGAATGCAATGGCGCTCACACCCAAGGTAGGAAAATCGTCGGTGTTGGTTTCCCAGTTCGCTCCTGCATCATACGAACGCCAGACTCCTCCGGCGGGAGCACCTGCAAAAATAACATCCGGGCTGGACGGATGGAATGCCAAGGCGTTCATTCGCCCAACGCCCCGAATATTGTCGCGCGTGGTGATATCATCAAGGGTCGGACCGCACACTTGCCAACTTCCATTCAATGACCGACCAGCCTCCTTCCATTGTTGAATCGCTCGGTGCGCATCCAACGTCGCATCCGCATCCAACACCGTTCCAGCATCATTGGTGCGACCGTCCATCAAATGCAGCCACCGCTCCACCTGCTTATAACCTGAACCTTTGATCCGCTCTCGACCTTCCCATCGAGCTTCAAAAAGAACACGGATTTCCTCGGGATTGGCATCTTCTTTTTGCATCAATACCGACCAATCTGGATCTGTTTTGGCATCAGACTGAGCATGGATGAGTGCGGGTGAAAGAAATAGAACCAAAAAAAGAAGGACAGGAAATTGTTGAAACATCGTGACAAGATTGGCAGTTTATGTCCACAATTTACACGATGACAAGGCAGCTTCCTGACATCGCGGCGCAAAGAAATAATCAAAGGGTCAGAATGGCAGGAATTCATTCACGAAAATTCATTGGCTCAAGATTTGTACCCGCAAGGGAAATAAAATCCTACCTCATGGCAACAGGCAACATCAACGTCCAAACGGAAAACATTTTTCCGATCATCAAAAAATTCTTGTACAGCGATCACGAAATATTTCTTCGTGAATTGGTATCGAATGCTGTAGATGCCACCCAAAAGCGCAAGACACTTGCAAAGATTGGAGAGGTCGAAGCTGTTGAAGGCAATATTGCCATTGAGATCATCCGCGATGAGGAAGCCAAAACATTGACTATCCGGGACCGTGGAATAGGCATGACAGAAGAAGAGGTCAATAAGTACATCAACCAAATCGCGTTTTCCGGCGCAACTGAATTTTTGGATAAATACCAAGGAGAAGAAGCCAAAACTGCCATTATCGGACACTTTGGGTTGGGTTTCTACTCAGCTTTCATGGTGGCAAAGCACGTTGACATCGTATCGTGGAGCCAAAGAGAAGGTGCCACACCGGTGAAATGGTCATGCGATGGCTCGCCGGAGTATACCATCGATGCCACTGAAAAGGCCGAACGAGGCACCGACATCGTTTTACACATCGCCGATGACAGTGAAGAGTTCTTAGAAGACGCTCGCGTACAAGGCATTCTGACAAAGTATTGCAAATTCATGCCCGTGGAAATCATCCACGGCACAACGTCCGACTGGGTAGAGGATCCAAGCGGAGAAAAAGACGAGGAAGGCAATGTCAAAAAGGTCGAAAATAAAGTCGCCCGTGTTGTCAATGCAACAACTCCGCTTTGGAGCAAAGCACCCGCAGAACTCGAAGGTGAAGACTACAACAAATTCTACAAGGATTTGTATCCGATGAATTTTGAAGATCCGCTCTTCCATATTCATTTGAACGTTGATTTCCCATTCAATTTGACAGGAATTCTATATTTCCCTCAACTCAAGAAGGAAATGGAATTGCGGAAAGACAAAATTCATCTGTATTCGAATCAAGTCTTCATCACCGACAACGTTGAAAACATCGTACCCGATTTCTTAACGCTCCTGCACGGAGTCATCGACTCCCCTGACATTCCCCTGAATGTCTCGCGCTCCTATTTGCAAGAGGATGCAAACGTGAAGAAAATCAGCGGCCATATTTCCAAAAAAGTTTCGGACAAGCTTGCTTCGATGTTCAAGAAGGATCCGGAGTCTTTTGCCGCCCAGTGGGATGACCTTCGCATTTTCATCGAGTATGGTATGCTGACGGACGAAAAATTCGCCGAACGAGCCAAGAAATTCATGCTGTTTAAAGACACCACGGATGCTTGCTCAACCTATGAGGAACTCATTGCTGCTGTAGGTGAGACGCAAAAAGACAAAAATGGAAAAATCATCCTTCCATACACGGCAGATGCCAAGAATCAGCATGGCTTCATTGCTCCCGCGTTGGAGCGTGGTTACAAAGTGCTGGTCATGGAAGGTCCATTGGCTTCTCACATGGTCCAAAAGATGGAAGAAGCCTACCCTGACGTCCAATTCAAGCGAGTCGATTCTGATGTCATTGAAAACCTCATTGAAACGGACGAAGCAACGACAAGCGCGTTGGATGAGAAGCAGGAGGAAATGGTCAAGCCCATCATCGAAGGTGCATTCCCAGGTGATTCATACAAAGTGAAGTTCGTTGCGATGGCTCCTAGCGCATCGCCGATTACCATTACCCGTTCGGAATTTATGCGCAGAATGAAAGAACAACAAGCAGTGGGCGGAGGAGGATTCCAAATGTTTGGTGCCCTTCCCGACAGCTATGATGTCGCCGTCAATTCCAACCACCCACTGGTCCAAAAGATCTTAGGTGAGACCGACGACGACAATAAAAAAGCACTGGCTAAAAAGGCCGGTGATCTTGCACGCTTGTCGCAAGGTTTGCTCGAAGGTGAAGAATTGACTTCCTTCATTCAGAAGGGATACAGCGAGCTCGCGTGAGCGGATACGGCAAGTGGATAGGAGGCGCCATTGGCTGGGCGATTGGAGGCCCTATCTGGGGGATCCTTGCGTTCACGCTTGGCAAAATGTTGATGGACAATGGCGAACCCGACGAGGGATCGTCCAATACCAATCGCTCAAATAGGACCCGGCCTGGAGACTTCAGCTTGTCCTTGCTCGTTCTGAGTGCCGCGGTAATGAAAGCGGACAACCGGGTTTTGAAAGCCGAATTGGATTTTGTCAAGTCGTTCCTGCGTAAAAATTTCGGTTCACAACAGGGCGACCAGCTAACATTGATGTTGCGTGATGTTTTGAAACAGGACTTTCAAGTTCGAGACGTCGCTGACCAAATTCGTCACCATATGGACCTCTCCAAACGCCTGCTTCTGCTGCAGTATTTGTTTGGTATTGCGCAGTCCGACGGACAGATACACACCTCAGAAATCGCATTGATTCGCGAAATAGCAGGGTGGATGGCCATTCCGGCCGGCGACCTGAGAAGCATCGAAGAAATGTTCCAAGCGGGGAGCCCCAATCCTTACAAGGTTCTGGAAATAGACGTGAACTCGACGCATGCAGAAGTCAAGAAGGCCTATCGAAAACTTGCTGTCAAGTACCATCCAGACAAGGTGCTGGATCTCGGCGAAACCCACCGAAATCAGGCGAAAGAACGGTTTATTGCGATTCAAAATGCCTATGAACAAATCAAGGATGAACGAGGGTTTAAGTAACCTTCCAATTGGTCAAGTTTGACTTAACTTGCCCACGCACTGGTTGTTCTGGTCCGCCGAACTACTTTGTGTGCCAAATTGAAACAACCCAAACTTAAACCTATACCATGAAGTATTCTCTTAAGGCATTGGCCTTGACGATGATAGCCTTGATTTCATTGACCGCCATTCCCGAGGCGACTGCTCAACGAGGACGCAAGGACAAAGGCAAAAAAAGCAATGCCTCTGCGCCAAAAGGAAAAGCTGATAAGTCGGATATCAAAAGCATGAAAGAACTCACTGAGTCTTGCAACAAGATCGATGGTCTTTTCACCCTTTACACGGACACCACGAACGGAAAAAGCTGGATGGCCATACCAGACAGCATGCTCGACCGCGAATTCATCTATTTTTCGCACATCGACGACGGAGTTGCGGAATCGGGCTATACCCGCGGCAGCTATCGAAACAGCAAGGTCATTACGTTTCATAAATACTATGACCGCATCGAAGTCCATACCGAAAACACCAATTACCATTTCGACGCAGACTCGCCCTTGGCGCGTGCTGCAGGGGCCAATATCAACACGCCCATCATTGCAAGTCTCAAGGTTGAAGGAGTCGACTCGACCAAAACAGTCCACGTGATTTCTGGTGACGCCTTGTTTCTGAAAGAGGATTTCGAAATGGTGAAGCGCCCTTCGCGCAAACCTGGAGAGTCTGTTTTGGGGAAATTATCACGCGAAAAGACCAAGATTCACCGCATCAACAATTACCCCGAAAACACCGAAATCATTGTTGATTATGTTTATGACAATCCTGCTCCTCGCAGTGGCGGAGCAGCATTGGAGGATGCTCGTGCGGTCACGGTGCGATACCAGCATAGTCTCTTGGAAATGCCTGATGATGGGTTTACTCCACGTGCCGACGATGCAAGGCTCGGGTTCTTCGCGACTCAAACTGAACACATGACGTCCGAATCTTCCACCCCATGGAAGGACATGATTCACCGATGGCGCCTTGAAAAAAAGGATCCTGATGCAGCCATGTCAGCACCCGTAAAACCCATTGTATGGTGGATTGAAAATACAACGCCCTATGAGTTTCGGGACTACATCCAAACAGGTGTTGAAAAATGGAATCAAGCATTCGAGCCCCTGGGTTTTGTTAATGCGGTAGAGGTCAGGGTTCAACCGGATTCTGCTGAATGGGATGCCGGGGATATCCGCTACAATGTGCTGCGATGGACATCGTCACCGAGTCCGCGTTACAGCGGCTATGGCCCAAGTTTTGTCAATCCACGAACGGGTGAGATTTTGGGCGCAGACATCATGCTCGAGTGGAGCGGGATGACGGGAAGGCTTTGGCGTTCAGAGGTGTTTCAAAACGCCGGTTTCGATGGAAACGAAGAAGAAAACAATTCAGAAGCATCTGCCCGAGAACTCTACGCCGAGTGGATGCATCGTTGCGACGCAGGAAATGTCCATGCTCAGCAGACTTTGTTTGGATTGGCGGCCTTGCGTGCCCGTTCGTTTGACTCGGATGAACAAAAGAAATTCACACGTGAAACCCTGCACCGTCTTGTACTGCACGAAGTAGGTCACACGTTGGGACTTAGCCATAACATGGCGGGATCGACCATGCAAACGCCCGAAGCACTCAAAGATGCATCCATTGTAAATGCTCAAGGAATGTCCAACAGTGTGATGGATTATCCTTCCATCAATTTTGCGAGAGACAAGAAGGACCAAACGAAATTCTTCGATGATGCTCCAGGGCCTTATGATAAGTGGGTGATCAATTACGGTTATTCCCAAGCGTTAACCGATGCCGATGCTGAAGCAAATCGGCTTGAATCCATTTTGCGGCAATCCATCGAGCCGGACTTAAAATTCGGAAACGACGCCGATGACATGCGACGACCTGGAGGAGGCATGAATCCAGATGTTAACATCTACGATCTTTCCAGTGACCCCGTTGCGTATGCCAGCGAACGGTGCGAATTGGTCAATGACTTACTTCCAGAAATCGTTGAAGAGTACGGTGGGGATGATCAGAACAGCTTTTTTGAAGTTCGAAGGGCCTACCTCACCCTAACCGGCGAATACATTACTCAACTCGGCGTGATGACCCGACAAATTGGAGGGATTCGATACAATCGAGCGCACCCATCACAGCAAAACGAAGCACCACTGCAACCGGTGTCAGAGTCTGATCAGGCAGCGGCCATGTCGGCACTCAAGAAATACGCCTTTGCCCCAGATGCCTTTGACGCTGCCAAGTCGATATACGGCTACCTCCAAAGCCAGCGACGAGGATTTGGATTTTTCGCGCAACCTGAGGACCCGAAAATCCACGCCCGAATCATCTCAGCCCAAAAGAATGCACTAAATCACTTGCTCAACGCTCGGGTCCTGCAGCGAATCACCGATGCAACGGCATATGGCAACACATACGCACTCGATGAATACATGGGAGACTTAACGGATGCGATATTCCGAGCAGACCTCAGAAGCTCAGTGAATACCACTCGTCAGCAACTTCAAATTGAATATGTAGGTCGTTTGCTCAAGGTCCTTGATCCAAAAAATAAATACGACACAGTGACACGTTCTATGGCACTCAGTACATTGAAAAAAATTCAACGAGATCAACGCAATGCGAGTTCACCTGATGGCTTGACAAAAGCACATCGTACCCACGTGCTGTTCTTAATCGAAAAAGCCTTGGACGTGTAAATATTGCAACAACTCATCGCTCACCTATCGCTCGGTTGTTATCTGTGCAAAAGGTGTGAAGAAAAAAGCGGAATCTCCTCTCCTGAGGGTTTCCGCCTTTTTTTTCTGTTCCTAAATTGGAACAATGATGGAAAGCGAAAGACAATTCAAAGTGATGGGCGGTCACGTTGCACACGATGTGTGCGACTACATCGCCTCTATGAATGCTGAAAGAAGGTTGGACATCCATGTCGGTTGCGACAGCCAGAATTACAAGAAATACACGGTCTATGTCACAACAGTTGTTTTCCGCTACCCCGATAACGGCGCTCATGTCATCTACCGAAGAGAACGCGTTCCGAAAATCACGGACCTCTGGACCAAGCTCTGGGGAGAAACTGAGCGTTCTGTAAATCTGGCGAATCTCATTCTACGCGAGTGTCAAATCCGTGTAAAGCAAATTGACTTGGACTTCAACGCCGATCCCAAGTATCCTTCCCAAAAACTAATCAGCGCTTCAGCAGGCTATATATCCTCCTTGGGGTTCGACTCCAAGGCAAAACCTGATCTTTTGATGGCCGCTTGGGCAGCAAACGTTCTTTGCCATTAGAGGTTAGGCCGGGAAGAGCCGATTCAACTCTGCCTCCCTGAATTCAAAAATGCCGTGCACTTTTTTGTGAACGAAGCTTCCTCCTAATTCTCCAAGCCATCCCCCGGGAAGGGCATAATGCAGGGTATCCTCCATCAGCACGCCTCCATCTTGCTCTTTGAATTTGTGCACGTGATGCCAAAATTTATAAGGCCCAAACCGTTGTTCATCAATGAAGTATTCCCCTTCAACAACATGCGTTATTTCGGTCACCCATTTCATGGGAATGTTCAAAACGGGCCGAATGCGGTAGCTTATAATCTGACCAGCATAGGTGTGGTCACTTTCTCCAGATAGGATTTCAAACGACATATCCGGAGGTGTGATTCGATCTAAGTTCTCAGGCACACTGAAGAATTTCCAAGCCTCTTTCAGCGACAAAGGCAGCCATTGACGACTTTCTAAACGGTGCAATTTCATAGAGACAAAACGTATCCAACGCACCAAATGTTCATCGAGAACAGGTCATAAAAAAATGAAGCATCCGCCGTTGCAGATGCTTCACTACGATTCACAACTAGGTCCTCCAAGAACTTTTAATTCTTTGACCTATTCTCAAATATAACAATTTCATAAGCTAAATAAAAATACTCATCTATTTATTATACTAATCAGGCTAGTTATTCAAACTAACAGACGTTCCGACGAATCTTCCATCAAAGTTTTCTCGAACTAGGATACCTTTGGGCCATGCGTTTTGCAATCCACCAACAGCATATTTTGAGCATTGGCTTGCTGCTAATTGGTATGCATTCAGCCACCCTGTCAGGTGTCTCACAAGAGACCATAAAAAAGTGGGAAGGCTCTTTTGATGAACGCACGCATTACGCAGACTTTGCTTCTTTTCAATCTCGCTTCCCGTTCGAATCAGTGAGCAAAACTCCTGCGCTTAAATCGCAAGTCCCTGCGCTTGACGTATTAGAAGAAGCGTTGCAACCTTGGGGAGAAAGCAAAGCCATAGAAAACCTTGCAATGCAGGTGCTCATGGGTGAAAATGCACTCCGACTCCGTCAACTCCATGCGCTTTACAGCCTGTATAAAGCCGACCTGGAAACCCACTTTTCAAAATCAAACCTCCCCCACTCCTTTATTTGGCTGCCTGCCTTAGTGAACCAATTCAATCATGCCCACAGCAATGGAAGTCAAAATGCTGGACTCTGGAACAACACCAAGGAACTCGCACTGAACCAGGGGCTGACCATCAGTTCGAAAATAGACGAACGCTTCATCCCAGATAAATCAACCCAAGCGGCTATCTCTTCCCTTTTAAAATTACAGCGTAGATTTCCTGAAAACCCTGAGCGTGTTCTTGTGGCGTACGTCAAGGGCATGGCCTATGCCACACGGTGGACAGGCAAACCCGGCTACGATGCTGATTTGGATGAGTGGTTGGCACTTTACAAGGTCATCAGCCGCTTGATGGTCAATGTCCAATTAGAGGATCGCTCGCTTGACTGGGTTCAACTAATGGCCGAATGGAATGCTTTGCCTTGCAATCAAATCGTCCTTCGAAGCGATGTGTTAAAGCAAATGTCCATGACTGAGACTGAATTGAATCAGCTCATTCCATGGTGGATCGGCAATTCCATTGGCTGTGAAGAATTGACCAACCGTCAAGTTCGACTTCCAGTCCTGGGACCGCTGGCTTCACAAAGTACAATTTCAACGGATGCTTCCACAACAATTCCTTTGGAGACTTTGGACGAGCCCATCGCAGAATCCGCTGCCTATGACGAAGGGATCAAGTGCCTCTTGCACGAAGTAAAAGAAGGTGATACACTATGGAATATTTCCAAAAGATATCCTGGAACAACTCCTGAATGGATCACTGAAATCAATGGAATCAAGGATTACATTCGCATTGGCCAAGTGCTATGCATTCCGAGAATCCCATAAAGAACCCACCGCATTCTATTCGCAGAACTGCGGTATTTTTGTCTGCTCTTTTATTGGCGGTTTGTGCGTTTCTTTCCCGACCACTGAATCTTTCTGAACACCTGGATGATTGGCCAAGATGGTCATCGTGGACCATTGAATCTCAGCAGATATCGCCCGAAAATGTACAGGCCATCTTGGAGGAATACGCTTCCAGCGATTCATTGGTACAGTCCACAACGCCTCCATATACCAAACCTGAACCTGAACAAGCCACGGCATCGGTGGTAAAGCCGGAGGAGCCCTTGGGGAGCGATCGGGCATATGACCGTAAAGTCGTTGATGACTATCTTCATGAGAACCTCCAATTGTCAGGAAGTGATGCTGCTTTCGTCTCATTGGCCGGCTTTTTCGAGCAACTCAATGAACCCCAACGGCAGCCACCCATCCATGTTTTTCACTTTGGTGACTCACAAATAGAAGGCGATCGTATCACAGGTCCATTGCGCAACAAATGGCAATCAATCTGGGGTGGCAGCGGCCCTGGCCTGATTTCACCGTTGCAACCCATTCCCTCGCTCGCCATGCGTCATACGTGGTCTGATGGATGGGTTCGACACGCCAAATATGGGCGTCAGGATACTGCAATTGTTCACGACCGCTTTGGAATAATGGCAGCCTTTGCGACCCATCCCAATCAGAGCAGCCTGGATAGCGTTTTACCTCACCTAACTTTTGAACCCCATCCAAAGAGTTATCTCCGAAATCGTTCCTTCAATCAGGTGAGCTTGTTGCTTGGACAAGTCGATTCCGGGGGACAATTGCATTATCAATTGAATTCATTCGCCGAACGTATCATCGAACTTGAAGCGGATAGCTTCGCTCGTCGCATTGACATCCCCCTTCCGTCACTTGACTCCATGGAGTTTGAATCATTGCGGCTCAGCTTTTCAGGAGAGGTTCCCGAAGTAGACGGGGTCGGTATGTGGCGAGATTCAGGAATTGTGGTGCACAACATCGCCATGCGAGGAAGCTCTGGAACCCTTTTTCGATCGTTGAACCGAACTCAACTCACTCAACAATTCGAGGGTTTCAGGACAGGATTGATCATGCTCCAATACGGCGGAAATGCAGTGCCTTACCTGACGGACCCTGCGAGCATAAAGCGCTTTGGTGGTTGGTTTGCCTCACAAATTCGCTTGTTCAATCAACTGCTTCCAGGCGTTCCCGTTGTGGTGATGGGACCTTCGGACATGGCGCATAAAGTCTCCACTCGAATGGAGACCTATGCGCAATTACCTGCCATTCGAAATGCCTTGAAACAAGCAGCGCTTGAACATGACGCTCTCTACTGGGACATCTTTGAAGTGATGGGGGGAGCAGGCAGTATGGCGGCTTGGGTTCAATCTTCACCCGCGCTGGCCAGTTCTGACCACATTCACTTTACGACAACCGGAGCCAGAGAAATATCCGAACTTTTTCGTCAATCGATTCAAACAGAATGGGCCATGTGGCAAATTGATCAATTCGAAAACGCGAAGAATCTTGAAGAGGAAAATTCAGCGCATCATGAGGAGTAGACAAATACTCCCGTTAGCTATGCTGATGGTTCTATGGATCCGCATCCCTGCCAATGCGCAATCTTTGATCGAGTGGAGCATTCCAGATAAAGGCATTGCATTTGAACAATTGTTCAAGCGAATGGAATCCATTGACAACCGGGAGGATGAAACATTGGTTATTCTCTACATCGGCGGATCACACGTGCAAGCTGGATGGATCGGGCACGGCTTGCGGCAAGAACTTGCGGCTTGGGCGCCAAATACGCAGCACTCAAGAGGTTTGATGCTTCCATATCGCATTGCCAATACCAACACACCCACCCACTTCCGCACAGAATTTACCGGCGCATGGAACAAGCAGACCTGCATCGGCAAGACAGACGATCAGACACGACATAATGCTCCCGTAGCAACAGGGATTTCGGTCCACCCCAAAACAAATTCAAACCCAGATAAGCATTGGATTCAGCACGTCAGCTACTTTCCAGATTCCAGCCGGGTGCGCACGTCCCATCTAACCCTTTGGACAAATGCCCAATTCAATGAATGGAAATGGGCAGGAAATACACCATTAAAAACATCCAACCCTTTGCCTAATGGAAATGGATGGCAAATTGAATTGTCTGAGCCTGCAGATACGATCGCCATTGAATTCATTCCGGAAAGGGGCCGCGATATCTGGTATGCAGGAATGAACACATCAGCCCCCGTTCATGGGCCAACATGCATCGTCCACGAGTGGGGTCACAATGGGCTGCGAGCTTCCCATGCCAGTAAATTGGAAGGATGGGAAGACCTGTTGAAGACCTTGCAACCCGATTTAATTTTTATGGGCTTGGGACTGAATGATGCCATCGTTGGCAATGGACTGAACATGGAGCAATTTCAATCCCATTATGCCCAACTGATCAATGCGCTTCAACAGAGCGGTGCGGCGATAGTGCTCATGACCAATACCCCTTTAGCCGATGATCTAAAGGCCATGGCAGGCGCATCGCAGACCATCAAGGCATTCTTCCAAGATTATGCGTACCAGCATAACTTAGGCTTTTGGGACTTCGGAAAAGCTATCGAATTGGCTTTGGAGAACGGAACAACCGAGGTGAATCCATGGTATAAACCTGATGGTATTCATTTTACGAAATTTGGATACACTCAGATGAGCCAAATACTTTTCGCCGCCTGGCACGACTCCTACACATCCTGGTCAAAATCCATTGGTCCATGATTGATTCGTTCCTTGATTGGCTCGACCCTGCCGCTGGAATTCCTTTCACATTTTTGAACGGAACATTTTGGCTGTTTCTGTGGGCTGTGATCATCGGGTTCGGCCTATTAAACCGATTGGAAAAACGCATCCAGGCGCGCAATGCTTTCCTGTTTGCGGTCAGTCTATTTTTCTATTGGAAAACAAGTGGCTGGTTCGTTGCTCTGCTTATTTTTTCGACCAGCTGCGATTGGCTCATTGGAAAGCGCATCGGAGGGACCCATGGCACTGTCAGAAAGCGCTGGCTCGCGGTGAGCTTGGTCATCAATCTTGGAGTCCTTCTCTACTTTAAGTACGCGTACTTCATCGCCGATGCCATGCAACCCATGTTGGGAGCACACTGGGCGCAACCCCATGCGGCATTGGGACAGTGGGCGAATTCACATTTGGGCACCACGTTTCGGGTGGATCAAATTTTGCTTCCCGTTGGCATATCATTCTACACATTTCAAACCATGTCTTATGCCATCGACGTTTACCGAGGGCATGTTCAACCCGTAAAACGCTTTCTTGATTTTGGCTTTTTCGTGAGTTTCTTTCCGCAACTCGTGGCTGGACCCATTGTCCGTGCCAAAGATTTCATTCCTCAACTGCACCGTCCATACGCCTTGACTCAAGCAGAATTTGGGATGGGCGTATTTTGGATCTTAAACGGACTTCTTAAAAAAATCTGGCTCGCAGACTACCTCGCCGTCAACCTTGTCGATCGGGTATTCGCTATGCCCGGATCTTTCAGCGGCTTTGAAAATTTGCTGGCGCTCTATGCGTATAGTCTGCAGGTGTACGCTGATTTCAGCGGGTATACGGACATGGCCATAGGAATCGCATTGTTGATGGGTTTTCGCTTGCCTTTGAATTTCAAATCACCCTACAAAGCGCGCAACGTTGGAGACTTTTGGAAACGCTGGCACATCAGTCTTTCAAGCTGGCTCAAGGACTATTTGTACATCCCGATGGGCGGAAACCGGGGGGCCTCGATGTTTACCTTGATCAGTGGTTGCATTTTGGGAGGCTTCGTCATGCTCATGCTCCCAAACGCAGGCTACCGATTAATTGCAGCCGGCAGCCTCATCATATTCGTCGCAGTAGGGTATGCAGTGCCATCCATCCGGCAAAGACTGAGCACAAACGTCAACTTGATCATGACCATGTTACTTGGGGGGCTTTGGCACGGAGCAAGCTGGAATTTTGTGCTTTGGGGTGGATTAAATGGACTGGGTTTGGTGGTATACAAAGGCTGGAGGCGCATCAGCCCTTGGGAAAAGGGACGGCAATGGTGGAAACGCGCATTGGGCGTTTTCTTAACGTTTCATTTCATTACGTTCACCCGAATTTGGTTCCGTTCGGGAAGCCATGTCAGCTGGGAAGGACTTGACCGGCCCCACGATATCTGGGCAGAATGGTTCACGGCCAATGAAATGATCGGTCGTTTGAGTTCGGCATTTTGGACCAGCCCTTTCATGGAAATTGCAACCGGTTATGCCCCTGTAATCTGTTTGATGGGATTCGGGTTCGGAATTCATTTGATTCCCGAACAATTAAAGAAGAAGTACCGAAGTGGCTTTGCACATGCCCCGCTCCTTGTTCAATTGGCCGTTTCACTTGCTGTACTCGCCTTGGCTTACGCCGGATTAGCTTCCGGAGTTCAGCCTTTCATCTACTTTCAATTTTAAAGAGAAACCGCGTTAATCGACTTGCTCGACTGATTGGTATGCGCTGCACGATTTTTGTGAAGTACAGGATGTAGCTAAAACAGCCACCATCATCAAGCCCAATATCGCCACGATACATTGCTGCAAACGTGCATGGTTGATGCGCTTTACATCTAGACCAGTTGAACCTATTTTTGTGGTATTCGGTTTATTAAAAAGCATCTTCTCTCAATTGGTGGTTTCAGAACGCAGGGATGTCAAACTTAGTATAACTTTTTCAAACGATGCGCAACGCTTCCAATTCAACATCCCTCAACCTGCTGTTTTTTGTTATGCTAGTCTTACAGGGCATCTTTCTTTTCGAGATGTTCTCCGACGTGGAATTTGGATCTATTTTCCAAAATCATCGCGGAGGCTGGTTGCTTGCCCAAGCGATAGGATGCGTCGTTTTGTTCGTGGATATGGTGATTCGATTCGACCACTTAGCTGAAAGAAGAAGACCCTGGCACTTAACGGGTGTGGCCTTGTGTTCTATCAGCTGGTGTTGTCAGTTTTTTATTCACTACTTGGACAGCGCCCTTTTGAGCTGATGGGCATCTTTTTCCGTCTTAATCGTCCAAATGATACTGATAATCCGAATCATTCAAACGAGAAGGAAGGGTGCGAAACAGTTCAAAGCGCTGCTGGATGTACCGAATAAATTCATACTGCGTCCACGCCTGGAGCAACTCATCTCCTGGATCACTGAATGCAATGAACGCATCAAATTCCTCGGGTTTCAATCGAATAATCTCAAAGTTCACATATTTGACGAACAATTCCCGCAGCAGGTCATGTCGGCGATCTTTGTTTTCCAATTGAGCCACAAGCCGCTTGCTTTGTTCCTCGCGGCTTAGCATCTGATACAAAAACGTTATTGGGCTGCTCAGTGCATCGACTTGAGTCAGCCTAAAATCTTCTTCATTGTATCCAAGTGCTTCAATGTCACGAACGATTTCTCGAAGATCTCGCGGTGCGACGACCTCAGCTACTCCCACTTCTACACGCAGTCGACTCAGTCGAATTTCCCAATCCCATTGCCTCCCAGTCAATGGAGCAACGCGCTGAATCGTATGGAAGCCAATCGCACCGAAGGCAATCGTATCCCCAGGACAAACAGCCAACAAGAATTGTCCTTGATGATCAACGAACTGCCCCCCTCCATCCTGCCCACGATTGACCACCATGGCCACTGGAACCAAGTGTGCGGATTCGTCCACTACCCGCCCCGTGATGAACATCAATGAATCACATCGAATCGGATCCTGCAGATTTTGCGCAGAAACCGAGCAAAGCAGGACCATGCAAAAAATCCAACAGGTCGTTCGTAAAAAAGTCCTTTCCACGGCTGCAAGATAGGCCGTACTTCGCGTTAACTTCGACTCATGGCGTTGGATGCAGCAGATAAAAAAGGCCAAAACCCAAAGGGAGCCCTCGCAAGACAAAATGCACTTGCGAGGATTCGTGCAGCCCAAGGCGTCCGTCCGGATGTGGCTGATTGGGCTGCGCTGATACGTGAAGGAAATCGTGAAGCGCTGGGACAAGCCATAACCCTGACAGAAAGCCATCGCACATCCGACCTTGAATTACTGGATGCCCTGCTTGACGCGCTTGAAAGAGATGGTGGGCATACGGAGAGCCTGCGCATCGGAATCACGGGGGTGCCCGGAGTTGGAAAAAGTACATTTATCGAACAATTCGGTGGAACACTCATCGAACAAGGCCACCGCGTAGCCGTTTTGGCCATTGATCCGTCCAGCAGCCGCACAGGAGGAAGTATTCTCGGGGATAAAACTCGGATGGAACACCTCTCCCAACATGCCGCCGCCTTTGTTCGACCCAGCCCCACGGGAACTTCACTGGGTGGCGTCACGCGAGGCACCTCTGAAGCGACGATTCTGTGTGAGGCAGCAGGATACGACCGAATCATCATCGAAACCGTTGGTGTCGGACAAAGTGAAACCTCCGTTCGGGCCTTGACGGATGCATTTATCCTACTTATGCTTCCAGGTGGCGGTGATGAACTCCAAGGAATCAAGCGAGGCATCATGGAAATGGCAGACTTATTGCTCGTGAACAAATGCGACAGCGGAAGGGAAACGCTCGCAGAAGAAACCGCTAATCAATACAGAAAGGCGCTTCATTTATTTCCCCCCAATCCAGGCGGGCATCAAGTTGAGGTATTGACCATCAGCGCACTTGACGCCAAAGGGATCGAAGAGAGTTGCACGGCCCTCGAGGGGTTGCAATCAAAATGGATGGCCAACGGATGGTTGGATCAACAACGATCTGAGCAAAGGGTTGATCAATTTCGCCAACATGTGCAGCACTTGGTATTCATTCGCAGAATGGAAGGCGGTGAAGTTTCAGAAAAGTGGAGGAAGCTGATGGAAGAATTACAAAATGGGACAATTCAGCCCTTTCACGCCGCTCGAGAATGGATGAATGAACGAATGGATTCAAATCGATGATTGCCGTCTTATTCTTCGTCAGTGTCTTTGTGGCACTCTTGGCTTGGACTCAAGCGCAGCTCGCTCCTGCAATTGGCGTCGAGCGAACAGCATCCCACTTTGGACCGTTCACTTTTCAAACGAACCGACCGTTTCTATTTTTGATTGCCGTTGCAATTCTCTGCATTCTGACGCTTCCGCTTCAAATCGGATCAACCCTGTGGGGAGTGGCTTCTTTGCTGGCCCTCTGCAGCATGCGACACTTTTGGGAATTCGAACCCATTCTTCATCAGGAAAGTCCTGAAGTTCTGAATAGTCGACTCCGTGCGCTCCAACATCAGCTGGACCGATTAAAGGAAAGAGAACAATTGGATGCAGCATTGACCAAGACATCGCTGTCCCATCATGCGATGAGCCAATTCAGCGAGCGATTTGAATTGACGCTGCTCACGATTGAAAACCACCTGCTCATGGGTGACCATGAAAAGGCAGAAAAGATCATCACCCTCTTCGCTCGTCACCTCAGGCAGGTGCTGTATGAAGGAGCGACTCCTTTTTTACCGCTTCATGAAACGGTAGAACACATCCAAACTCACCTTCAATTGATGCAACTCCTAACTGGCAATCGGTTTCGATGCGAATTAGACGACGGGATGCTGGATGCTACCACATTGGAGCGTTATACCCAGCCATTGATGATCAGCGCATGGGCTCAGAATGCTCTTTGGCCCTATTTCAGTTTGGCGGAAAGGAGCCTAGATGTCATTGGAGACACCCATTTGCAATTGGAACAAATCAACGAAAGTCTGGTCGTTTCATTTTCACCTCCCGACTCTATGTATTTGCCACAAGATGCCGCTGAGCAAGAACACACTGAATCTTTCCGCCTTCTCGGCGATTCCTCCGCTTTGCCGACGTCAATAGAAGAGCAAATTATCTTGGCAATCAGCCAGTAATCTCAGCTTTTAACCAAGAGGTGAGTTCTTTGGCTTTCACATCAACTTGATCTCCCGTTTGCATGTTGCGCACCGTCCAACTCCCTTTGGTGCGTTCTTCATCCCCGGCCATTAACACAAATTGAACACCCAAATCAGAAGCGTGCTTCATTTGCTTTTTCAATTTGGATACATCCGGATACAGGACCGTGCTGATTCCCACTTGGCGCAGCCCTTGCAAAGCTTTGAGACCATCAGATCTCCCTTCGTCATCCAATTGAACAATAAGTACTTGCGCTTGAGGCAACACGGACTCTGGAAAAGCATCAAAATGATCCAACACATCATAGATCCGATCTGCTCCAAAGCTGATGCCCACGCCACTCATCCCTTCCCAACCAAAAATTCCTGTAAGGTCTGCATAGCGCCCTCCACCACAAATACTTCCCACAGGCGCATCGGCTACCCGGACTTCGAAGATGGCGCCCGTGTAGTAATTCAATCCCCGAGCCAACGTAGGATCGAATACGAGATGCTCCGAGCCAACTCCTGCTTCACTCGCCATTTGAATCAATTCAGACATTTCTTCGAAAGCAGCCAGTGCTTCAGAATCACCCGCAGCAAACATCGCTCGCATTCCATTCAGCCGGGCATGCACATCCTCATGTGCGAGGAGCGCAAAAAGCTCCATAATGGATTCGATTGAATCAGGTGCAAAGCCACGGTTGCTCAGTTCTAAGCGAACTCCTTCATTTCCGATTTTATCCCATTTATCCAAAGCTATCGTGAAATCCTCAAAACGATCTTCAATGCCCCACGCGCGAGCTAAAGCATTCAGCAACCTTCGATCGTTTAGGACAATTTCAAACCCCGGAACTCCAAGCTCTTTTAAAACTTGATGAAATAAGGTTACCAAATCGAGTTCGCACAAGACACTATCTGAACCAATGATGTCAGCATCGCATTGAGTGAATTCTTGGTACCTACCCTTGCCCGGACGGTCTCCCCTCCATACCGTCTGCATTTGGTAGCGCCTAAAAGGAAAGGCCAAATCATTCCGAGCCATGACCACGAACCGCGCGAAAGGAACCGTCAAGTCATAGCGCAAAGCCTTTTTGGAAATGCGCGGAGTAACCGATTTAGAATCCTTGCTATTCAGCGCCTCCGAATCCGCCTTTGCGAGGTAGTCCCCATTGTTCAGGATTTTGAATATCAATTGATCGCCTTCTTCTCCGTATTTGCCCGTTAGCGTTTGTAAACTTTCCATTGCGGGGGTTTCAATGGGTTGAAAACCATAGCGCTCAAAAGCATTGCGCATCACACCGAACATCCAGTTGCGTCGGGCCATGACTGCTGGACCAAAGTCACGGGTTCCTTTGGGGATCGAAGGTTTGCTCATAATCAGCTATTGCAGCGTTTCAACGCTTGTTTTGGCGACGGTATTGAATGAAAGCAACTACCGTAAGAATGGCCATCGCGAGAAAAACGTATTGCATGAGGAAGGGAGTTTTACAGGTGCTAAATTCGGCAATCCATGGGAACCCACGAAACCATCCGACAACTTTCCGGTCATCAAGGCGCTATTTACGATGTGACTTGGGCAAATGACCAATCCTGCTGGCTCACTGCGGGGGGGGATGGAATCATTGCGGAGTGGGCCGAGGACGGCAGCGGTGAAGGCCGCGCATTGCTGCACCATGACCAAGCTTTTTTTTCGGTGTCAGCACACAAGCGGATGAGGGTTGCCGGTGCAGAAAACGGTGACTTATTCCTATGGGAACAAGGTCAGGAAGACCTTGCACGACGGATAAAAGCGCACTCATCAGGCCTGTTTGCATTGACCTGGATGGAGGATGGCACGCTGGTTACAGGCGGAGGAGACGAACGGGTCATTCACTGGAAAGACAATGCTGTACAAAGCGATTGGCAGATGAAGGGTGGTCGTAAAATCCGATGCGTAGTCCCCTCCGACGCAGGTATTTTTATCGGGACTTCCGGTGGGGCGGCCGTCATCAGCCCTCCGCTGAACGCAGTTGGCTCGTTGCAAGGGGGAACGACCATTGCTGGACATGAAGGGGGAACTTATGCTGCCATTTGGCATCCACAAAAACGCGTTTGGATATCAGGAGGTCGCGACGGCTATTTGCGCGTTTGGGATCCCCAGGGTGCGCTTTTATTGTCCATTCCAGCGCATGAAAGCGCGATATACAGGTTAAGCTATTTCAATGGGATGCTCTGGACTGCGAGCCGGGATAAGTCCCTGAAGGCATGGGGATGGAATGATTTGGAACCACATGAGAAGGTGACCCATAAGGATGGAGGTTCACATCGATCGATCAATGCCATGGCATCTAACGGAAGAACCACGGGGCGTCTGATTTTCGGCGGTGACGACCGTTTAGTGCGCATGCTCATTCGCTAAGAACCTCAATCAATCCTCAGACCCCAGCCAATTGACTCCCGCTCTTCCATGAGCCTCTAGCCAATCATTGGCCTTGGAGAAATGTCGGGATCCCCAGAATCCGCGATACGCAGACAATGGACTTGGATGAGGAGCTTCAAAAACAGCGTGTTGCTTTTGCGTAAACCGCTTGGCGTGCAGCTGAGCTGGCTTACCCCAAAGTAAAATGGCGATGGGTACATCTAGATTTGAAACTGCATCAAGAATCGCTCCGGTCACTTCTTGCCAACCGAATAACGAATGCGAACCAGGGGAACCATCGCGGACCGTTAAAACGTCATTGAGAAGCAGCACACCTTCCCTGCTCCAATGCCCCAACGCTCCAGATGAATCGAAATCTTGACCCAAAGGCCACGGAGCGGCCAAATCTGTTTGAACTTCTTTGATGATGTTTCTCAGGGAAGGTGGATGTGGGACACCGGCCGAAACCGAAAATGCCAACCCGTGTGCCTGTCCCGGACCGTGGTACGGGTCTTGACCGCAAATGACCGCCCGAACATTTGCGGGACTTACAGCACGCAAAGCTTCAAATTCGAAACCTGCTGGCGGGTAGCAAGGAGCTTTTTCTCGTTCGCGATCCACGGCGTGGCTCAGCCCCTCCCAATCAAGCGAAGCCGTCTCAATTAAGATCCGCCACTCCTCCGGAAGGCGATCTAAAAGACTGGAATTAGACGATAGTTCCACACGGCAAACATGCGAGATTCTGAGAGGTTTTCCAACGCCCCACATCATTCCGTGGAAAACCTATTCCTTCATTTTCTTTCAATGAAGGAATGGAAGGGGTACTTTTGCCTTTTCGCAATTATCCCTGATGCTTTTCATAGGGCCTACCAAAAACGCCAGCAGACCTTGTCTTTGACCGATTCCCAACTCAAAAAGCAGCTCGAATCCCATAAAGGGAAGACCCTTTACGGATATCAAGAGAATGCCATCGCCACCTTGCTGGGCAGAATGGACAAGTTTCCGGAACGGTACAACTTGTTGTTTCAATTGCCCACAGGCGGAGGAAAGACAGTGATATTTTCGGAACTCGCGAAGCAATACATCCTCAAAACGGGCAAGCGGGTCCTCATCCTCACCCACCGAATTGAATTGTGCGGACAGACAAGTCGGATGCTCACGGACATTGGAATCCCGAACAAAATCATCAATAGCAAAGTCAAAGAACTCGAAGAGGAGGACGATCATTGGTGTTTTGTTGCGATGGTAGAAACGCTGAACAACCGTCTCAATGACGAGCGGATAGAGTTCGACAACCTGGGCCTTGTGGTCATTGATGAAGCCCACTACAACAGCTTCCGCAAGCTATTTGGTCACTTTGCGAACCAAATTATTCTCGGGGTAACGGCAACACCACTGAGCTCGAACGTCAAATTGCCCCTCAAGGACAATTACAACGAACTGCTCGTCGGAGAATCGATTTCAGCCCTGGTTGAAGAGGAATTCTTAGCAAAGGCCATAACGTATAGCTATGATGTGAATTTGAGATCCCTCAAAATTGGCATCAACGGCGATTACACCGTCAGCAGCTCAGAACGCCTTTATGGGAATTACCTGATGCAAGAAAAGCTCCTTTATGCTTATGAAGAAAAAGCAAAAGGAACGAAGACGTTGATTTTCAATAACGGAATCAACACGTCCAAGCAAGTTCAGGCCATGTTCATTGAAGAAGGCTACGAGTGCATGCACCTCGACAACACGCACAGTGAAAAGGAACGACAAGATATCCTCGCGTGGTTTGAGAAGAAGCCCGATGCCATCCTCAGTTCTGTATCGATTCTCACAACCGGTTTCGATTCACCTTCCGTTCAAACCATTATTTTGAATCGAGCTACGAAGTCTCTGACCCTCTATCACCAGATGATTGGTCGGGGTTCTCGGATATTGCCAAAAAAGCGTCATTTCAATGTGATTGATTTGGGCAACAATGCCCGGAGATTTGGCTTGTGGGAGGCTCATATCAATTGGTCCGAAATTTTCAAATCTCCCAATTCTTTCATCGAAGGGCTGTACACGGATGAAGAGATCGAAGATGAGTTTGTTTTCGAGTATTCGAATGAGTTGATGGAAAAGCTACAAGGTGGTCCTGATCCCGACTTTAACATGGCGGAGGCCTACGTTCAAGTGACAAGAGCTGGCGGCCGTCCGAAGGAAGCCATCGAACGGAGCATTGATCACCACATTGAAATCATTCGGTATGTCTGCGACGACTTGTGGGACGCTTTTGACCTGGCGAAGGAACTTGAAGGAGATATAACGTATCGAATTCGGCTCTATTCCAAGTGCATCGCAAAAACTACAGAGAATTACAAAAACTGGCTGAAGGAAGAGTACTCCCGCAAGCTCAAAAGCGCCTTGCGACAAGCTTACGTTACAGACGACCAAGAAGCTTGAGACTGCCTGTTCTCTGACAGCAGTGAATCGAGGCCCTACACTTATAAACTGTCACCAACTACGCTGGTGCAGTTTTGATTAAATTTCGTTCATGTTCACGGATGGATCGAATGAACTTGAAATCTTCCCCATAGCGCTCGGAATTCTGTTTATTCTGGGGATGGGAATGACATTAAATCTCTACAAAATCCATCGTCGTAATTCCGCATACCTCCCTCTTTGGCAAGTTTACTTAACCATCGCATCCAGTGCCTTTACGCTCGTTGCTGGGGCATTTGTAGCGAGCCTTAATTGGGGACTTTTGCCGATGGATATGCGTTCGAATGGCGTGGGTTTGGCTCAAGCAGCCATTTTTTTGACAGGAATCAATGGCGCGGCTTATGGCCATCGATTGAGATCCTTAACCGCAATTCCGCGTGAAACTAAAAACACCCTCATTCAAGAGCAATTGCTGCTTCAAAGTGTTTCTCAATCTCAGCAAAACCTGGCTTTAAAGGAAAAAGTCATTGAAACAAAGCGTAAACATTTGAAATCTCAGATGAATCCGCACTTTTTATTTAACGTTCTCACGGGCGTGCAACACTTGCTCCAAAAGTCTGAAAGTGAGCGAGCTGGCCGTGTTTTCCATCGTTTTCGACGACTCTTAATGCTCGGCTTCATGTCCCAAGACCGCATTCTTGGTCCGTTGTCACAAGAAATGGAACACGTGAACCAATACGTGGATTTAGAACGAGTTCGATTGAATCAACCCATCTCCTTTGATTGGGATGTAAAACAGGATGTCTTGCCTGAAGTGACCCCATGTCCGCTTTTCATCCTTCAACCTCTTATTGAAAATGCGATTTGGCATGGGCTAGCTGATCAAGGGATTGCAAATCCAAGGGTGAGGATTCAAGTTAAATGGGTGGGAGAAGACTTAGAAATCAATGTATCTGACAACGGCAGAGGACTATCCAACGGCAAAGAGGCTCCTCACGCTCATCGATCGAGGGGAACGGCCATCGTTCGCGAACGACTAGCCTTGCTCAGGCACCGGGGCACGCTGAACATTGAAGAAGGGATGGAATCACATCCTTTCCAACGTGGAGTTACTTCACGATTGAGCTTTCCCCTTTGGGCGCTTGAACCGGCCTGGAATCAACGCGAGAGCAAGAAAGCGAGCTAATTAAGGGTTCCTCAAAAGGTCCACCGAGGTTGCGGCTCATCCGATAAGGCTCCAATCCAGCGCTCTTGGAACATGAGCGATCCAGCCATGGCAATCATGGCAGCATTGTCCGTACAATAAGATAAGGGAGGAATGAACACATCCCAATCGTCACTCTCCTGCATCGTTCTCAGTCTCGCACGTAAGCCACTGTTCGCAGAAACACCCCCTGCAATCGCTACTCGTTTTATTCCTGTTTGCGCAACAGCCGCTTCTAATTTATCCAAAAGAACATCTAAGATGATTCGTTGAACACTTGCGGCAATGTCATTCTTGTGACCAGCGATGAAGGCCGGATCCTCCTGTGTTTTCCGCTGAAGAAATTGCCAGATTTGTGTTTTGAGTCCACTGAAACTCATATCCAAACCAGCAACATTGGGCTTTGAAAATGGATAAGCAAAAGCATCGCCTTCGGCCGCCAAGCGATCTAAAACAGGTCCCCCTGGGTAAGGTAACCCCATCAATTTAGCAACCTTGTCGAATGCTTCTCCAGCCGCATCGTCCAGCGTTTCACCCAGTACACGCATGTTCAATGCCGAACTCACCTCGACGAGTTGGGTGTGACCTCCTGATACGGTCAAACATAAAAAAGGAAAACGAGGATACGGTCCCGGTGCCAAGAAATGGGCCAAAATATGAGCCTGCATATGATTTACAGGGATCATGGGTTTACCGTGACTCCAAGCCCACGATTTCGCAAAAGATGTGCCTACGTGCAATGAGCCCATCAAACCTGGACCACGGGTATAAGCTACTGCATCAATGGACGATACCTCGATACCTGACTCTTCCAAAGCAACATCCAACGTAGGAACGATATTTTGGATGTGCGCACGACTCGCCAACTCGGGAACAACTCCACCAAATTTTGCGTGGATTGCTTGATTTGCCACCGTATTGGCTAAAACCTTGTTACCTCGTATGAGAGCAACGCCTGTATCATCACAGGATGATTCAAAAGCAAGAATTACAGGTGATTGTGGCATGATTTCTGGTCACAAAAGTATAATTTCACAGCTATTGATGCGCGCCAAACGAACAAATAAATATTGGAAATACTTCATCAGAGGTTTTGCAGGAATTGGTTTCTTGGCAGCCATCCTCATGTCCCATCGCGTCCACACAGGTGCTATTCAATTCTTTCTATCCAAAAACGCTGTGAAATGGGGGGTCCATGTTCAAGTTAACCAAGCCTCCGTTGGATTCTTTCCACCTGAAATTGAACTAACAGGATTGGAAGTCTCAGGTGAAACCGAACGCTTTTTTAGTGCGTCATCGGTGCTTATCGCACCGCAACGGTTTTGGCGGATTCAAAACAAGTGGATCATCAATCGCCTCGAGATCCATCAAGTAAGCGGGCAAATACCCGATCAATGGTTGTTCAATGCAACGTCACCTGCAACGGATTCGGGAGTTCCATTCGAATGCGAAATTTCAGAAATTAAAATCGATCAAGTGCAGGTCCACACGGGAGAAAAGTGGGGGCATCTGGAATTCAAAATGCCGGTTGCAGCAATCGACTCGGTGACTTTAGGACCAACACAATTTAGCGCAGTCCTTCAGGAGGCAGAGCTCACGGTCCATCCTCAAAAAAATTCTCTTCTGTGGAATGCTCCTATGGTATTCGATAAACTCCAAGCGCAAATGGGGGGCAACTATGAAGATGCGAATCTTCAGATTCAAACTGAATCGAATTGGGGAGAAATCCAAGGGGAATTGCACCGAACCGACAGCAAGAGCGAATTGGAATTCATTTGGAATTGGACACCGGAAACATGGCCTTTGGATACGAGCCTTGCGTGGGTCCAACTTTTCAAATCACGCGTTCTTGCAGAACAATTAAGCGGTCAATTATCACGGGACAAAAACACCGAAATCACGGGACAAGTGCAAGTGGGGAACTGGAATATTCCTGCAAGCGGCACCACCCAAGACTGGACCATCGGTCCTATCCAACTGGAGCCACTTGCACCAGAATGGGACGTCGTTTGGAATCAAATTCAATGTCCGCGCTATATTCATGAATCGCGATTGTGGCAATTGGAAATCATGGGCGGGAATAACGGGATAGCCTTCAACTCTTCACCGCTGGAAGAATCGAATCCAATCAAAAAACACATCGAATTTCAATGGAATCCAGGTGAAGGACAGCACGATCTTCGTTTGATTTTAGCTGGCTTAACGTTCAGTGAGAACGTGGAAACTTCATCGGGGCAACCTTGGCGTTTCGAAGGTGATCTTTCGTTGCTACCAGAAGAAGCGATAGCCACGTTTTCGCTTGCCGATCGAAATGGATCAATTATGCGCGGCAACACGGACGCCGCATGGGATTCCGTGCGTTGGTCTCACACAACAGAGTGCAGCGTTGAAACACAGCATTCTTTGTCTTCCGATGTTGAATGGGATTTATTCGCCAAACTCAACATCCGTGGGAACCAAACGTGGGATGGAGATGGCATCCAAATTGTAGAATTCAGAGACATCACACTTTTGGAGAATCGCATACCGCGTTCTTTTGAACGGCTCGACCTTGTACTAAAACAAAACCTTTCAGAATGGGCGGTCACGTGGGAGTCTGATCTCATCAATGGTTTCGCCCGCGGCAATTCACAAGCGATTCAGTATTGGCGACTTCATCCGTGGACTTGGACTGAATCCTCCTCCTCTCCTTCGCTTACTGAATCGATCTCCGGCACCAATGTCCATCCTCAGCTCGAGTTTGCGACTACAATAAAGCGCTTCAGACCCATTGGCCTTTTGACCAACTTACCATTTGCTCTGGGTGACAAGAGTTCAATTGAAGGCCAGTGGGATTCACAATCTTTTGCGCTCCAAGCCGACCTCTCTTCGTTCAATTACAAGGGACTAACAACCCAAAACTTGCAAGTCACTTGGGACGAAGATGAAAACAATCAAGCAAGCTTATCATGTGCAATTCAAGAGGCCGTGCTCAACGAAAAGACCATCGCTTCATCCATTGAAGTGCGAGCCTTACAGTCCGAAGATTGGCGGGGTGAAATTGACTGGGATCAAGGATCCACAAAAGCGCCCGGTGCTATGACTTTTCAATTCAGCAACAACGACAATGGGTTTGTCTTCGCCATGGATTCTTTGTATGTCCCCTTTGGAGAAGATGGTTTTAGATTGAACAAACCCCTCCTTGCAGCCTGGTCCCGTTCGGAACGCCAATTCCAGGTTCAACCCTTTCGGTTAGAATCTTCTCAAGGCCACTTGGACACGGAGGTTTCGTACCAAATGAGCAAAGGAATCGATCTTTCGACGGCCATGAAGTGGCACACATCACAAGGGCTTTCTTTTGTGCCCAAGGCATGGACTGCAGATGGGTTTGATGGCGAGATTCAAATAACAGGCCTTTTGCCCAATCCTGAAATCAAAGGAGCATTTCAACTCCATGAACTCACTCGAAACGAATTCCAAGCATCCAACATCACGGCTCAGGTCAACGGACCCATTCGCAGCCCGCGGGCAGAGATTTCGGCATCCATTGCGCCAGCGGGGATCCTAAACGGCGAGGTGCAGATATCCATGGAAGATCCCTCAAACACTTTCGGATTCGTCAAATTTGAGCAGATCGATCTGACACCCGTGAATCAATTCCTGCCAGATCAAAGCTTTGAATTGGAAGGGACAGCTGCAGGATTGCTTCGATTCTCTGGTTTGGACGACCAACCTCAATTGGACGGATACATCACCACTGAAACCACGGCACTTCGGATCCCCTACCTCAACACGCGTTACACCATCGACGGAAATGCAGTTATTCATCCCGGTGAATTTCTTTTGAATCAATGGAAAATAACCGATGAAATGGGCCAAAATGCACGATTCAATGGCACAGTGTTGCACAAGAACTTTCAGAATTGGGACCTGGACTTTGGGGTCGATGCTCAAGCGGCTCCAATTCAACTCATGAATACACCACCAAGCGACGACGGATTCTTTTTCGGAAAAGCGAGTTGCACGGGGGACATCAACATTGCGGGTTTTGGACAAAAGCTGACGATTGACGCCCAACTTCGGACCGAAAAAGGCACTCTGTTTTCCCTGCCAATGGATGTCAATAGCGATGTGTCATCCGCTCAATTTTTGAGATTCAACACCCCCGAGAAAGGTTCTGAACCCCGCATAGAAAGAAGGGGTGATTTTTCCGACATCCAACTTAATTTGGGGATTGACGTATCTCCTCAAGCAGAGGCACGTATCATTTTCGATCGCAGCGTGGGAGATGAAATCGTCGGCAAAGCAGAAGGCCATCTTGATTTAATCGTTGATGACTTGGAGAATTTACAATTGACAGGCAATCTGGAAATTAAAGAGGGTACCTATTATTTTACCCTGCAAAACTGGCTGAGCAAGCGATTCCAGGTAACACCCGGTGGCACGATTGTTTGGGAAGGTGATCCCTACCAAGCTGAAATTAACCTGGCCACTTCATATGCAACTCGCGCGCGATTGGACCCCTTACTCCCTACAGCCGTTGATTTACCTGGAAGAATTCCGGTCGAACTGGGGTTGCAATTAACTGGGGCATTGATGCGACCTTCCTTGGATTTTGATATCCGTACACCCAACGCAGACTCCAGAATTCAGGCATTAATGGCCAACGCCTTATTGAACGAAGAAGAGGTGCAACGTCAAGGGCTGAGTTTGCTCGTAATGAATCAATTCTTTGGCACCGACCTCTCCCAGTCTGCCATTGGTGGCTTCCTCAACCCGGCCCAGAGCGCACAACTCCTCGCGAATCAACTCGGCCATTGGATCTCTCAAATATCCCCTGGGATGGACTTGGGGCTCGACTATGCACAAGATGAGTTCAGCGGTGAGCAAGCCTTGGGAATCGCCTTGAGCACTCAACTCTTCAATGACAGACTTCACATTGAAGGTGCAATAGGCGCTCAATCCATGGGGCAAATCCAGCCCGATGACGTGCAAATCCAAGATTTGACGATCAGCTATGATCTAAGCGATGATGGCACTTGGCAATTGACTGGACACACGCGTCAAAACCCTGGGCTCAGCAATGCCATTGAAGGCAATCAAACACAAGGCGTTGGGTTGCGATTTCGTCGTGAATTTGATCGCTGGGGAGATTGGAAAAACGAATGATACCGGATAGAGCGTATTTTGCCGAACAACGCCAAGACGTATGAAGTTATTTATTGCATTTTCTTTTGGTTTGGTCAGCCTGTGCGCCCTCCAAGCACAAATTACCATCACATCCTCTGATTTACCTCAAGCGGACGTGACCTACCCCATCGTCACCGCTGCCATTGTAGACTTATCCTTGGGCGGTATGACAGGAGCCGATGTCACATGGGACGCAAGTGACTTAATCATCATCGGTGACGCTCCTATTACGCCTGCCAACATGAGCAGCGCAAGCTTTAGCGCCGCTTTTGTTTTCAATAGTCCATTCAATCCCGCTTATCAATCTGATTTCTTTTTACCCACGGAATTCCCAGATTTAGGCATTGACTTGGGCATTCCCCTGGACGGATTCAATAACTTTTATCAATCAAATGAAGACGTTTATTCCATTGCAGGCATCGGACTTAGTGCGTCGGGTTTCGACCTGCCTGTTGCGTATGACGACATCGATGAAATCCTACCGCTGCCGCTTGACTATGGGGCGGAAATGACCAGCACTGCTTCATTCAATTTAGATTTGACGGGAATCCTATCCTACGGTCTTGTACAAGAACGTCAAGTGGTTGTCGACGGTTGGGGAACATTGATTTTGCCAAGTGGATCGTATGACGTTCTCCGCACCCGAACCGACCTAACAGCAACAGATGACATCTTCATTGAAGAACTCGGAGAACCCTTTACATTGGACCGTGAGCAAGTCACTTATCAATGGTGGGGGGAAGGAACGGGATTTCCGCTGCTCGAGATCACTGAAATCATCGGACTTCCCCTTGTAGCCTCATTCCAAGATTTGAGTCAGCCAAACGCCGTTTTGAAGCCGACCAAACCGGCATCATATCCTGCCTTTCCAAATCCTGTGATTCGCGGACAATCGATCGAGTGGAATGCGACAACTTCCTGGTCCTTCTTGGACTTACACGGAAAAGAGCTCCTGGACGGACGTTCAATGGGATTTACGGTTCCCACTTGGCTTAAAGCTGGAGTTTACTTTATCCGACATGATGCCACCCACGAGCAGCAAGCTGTTATAGAACGGATCTTTGTGCGCTGAATTAAATCAATCCATCGGATTCGAACGCGTCAATCTCCGCTCCCACTTGAGTGGTATACCACTGATCCAGTACCCAGCCTTTGGCTATTTGAGGATTTCGAAAGACCCGAAAAGCTACAGAGGGTTTGAACAGCGCCCAGCGAATTTTGTCCTTTAATACTTGCACGGAAGAAGGAACAACCACTGCACGTGCGGGAACATCCAACATCGCTTTATCTGAGCCCAACCAAGCCAATGCCTCTTGTTCGACCAACGCTGCATTCTTAGGAATCAAAACAAGCACGGGTCCAACACCACCTTCCAAGAGTTCTCGGCGTGCTTGCTCCACTCGCTTCATTTGATTCAAATCAAGAACTGCCTCATCGGCAAACCGCACGGTGTAGAGCCCCATGGACAGTTCAATGGTTGCATCATGGGCTTGAATCGAAAGTGTGTGTTCCATCAATCGCAGTAATAATCAGAAAATGGATTGGGCGAACAAAAATTCAACGAGTCCGTTTGACTTCCCTCCCTCAATGCTTGCATGGTCGCTGTTGTGAAACCAATTCCATAGACACCCTGCGTGCTGCGAGAGGCAAACAATCCCAAACCATTGTTGATGTTGGTGTATTCAGGACGCTCCTGTATGACCCCCGTTACCGGAGCATTGACCTCCAGATACGTGGAGAGCTCGTCGTTCGCTATGGTCAACTCAAAGTCTACAGCCCGAGCAACTTGAACATCTTCGTCCCAAACACCCAAGACACGCGTGATGTAAGGGTCCACGTCAAGTTTCGTGGCCAAAATTGAAAAAAAACGCTCACCACTGACCGCCTTTTGTAAAACTTCACCTCCTTCATCGTCTTCTGTGTTCAATGTACCAATGGTCCACTCAACAACGCGTTCGCGCTCTTCAGCCAAGTCGGTATGACCAAGGTCATTCCAGACACGCTCAATCACGTGAATAAAAACTGCAATGTCGTAGCGACTCGCACCGGAAGTGGAAGACCACTTAAACGTGATGTCAGGATAAATGGTCGTCTGAGGACTGACACTTGCAAATCCTAATTTGAAATTGTTGACGCCTGGAGGCGGCTGGGTGATGTTTCCAATTTGCTCTGCGATCATATTGGTCGAGGAAGTAATGGGCTCAACCTCGGAATCAATTGAAATATCCAAATCGTATCCAGCATCGGTGTTTAGCGGTTGATCCGGCACAAAAAACCACATTTGTTGTTCTGGGCCATAAAAGATTCCGTCATCCGATTTATTTGCGATGATCGTGTCCTGTAAAACCCATGATTGTAGGTTTATGCCGTTCATCACCTCACGAACTTCCACCGCAACCTCATCCGCAGGGTATTCGCTGCTATCAGCGACCATGGCTGCATCGTACTGATTTCCATCGCCCAGCCACGTTCGGTTAATGCGCACCCATTGCGTATCCTGCGCAGCATCCAACAAAGCGAATACGACCGGCGTGCGCTGGTACGGCGCATTCAACTCAATGTCTGTTGAACATCCAACCCAACTGATTATGAACAGTGCGGAAAAGAGGTAACGTGCGACCATATTCATTTTAATTTTAGCGCTACTGCGCATCCGGGTTCGAAGATAGCGCCAATAAAAAAGATAATGTGTCAATTCCATCGGCATATTGCCAAGGGTCGGGACATTGAGTCTGACCCAACTCTACAAGTGGAGAAGCGATGCCTTCAAGCGCCGCGGTGTCAGAAGTCGCCACACATTGAATGGAGTCTGCATCCCGATCAATGGCCTCCTTGACTTCGGACAAACCGCCGTAGAAATCATAGTAAAGCGTGCCCACTGGACTGAAAATGCCCGGATCCTGCTTTAAAAGAACAAAGCCATTCTCTATCAGCTGATGTTGATTCAACAACCAAACAGCTTTGTGATAATCATAATTGTTCGCGTACTTATTGTTGTCTGCTAAATGAGCCCAGTCTACCCACACGGCGAACAGTCGATTCAAATCAAACCCATTGGGCAAAAACAATTTCGTCACGCTCCGGCACCCCATGCCGTAATAATTAAAAACGTCAGCACCCAACGCACGCAATTCCTCATCCGTCTCTGTTCCCAAAAGGACCGCCGTGCTGGTGCGTTGGCTTCGCAAGACTTTGGGCAAATCCCTGAAGTAATATTCGAAATATCGATTTGAATTGGAACTTCCCGTAGCAATCACCGCATCCATACTGCCTAACTGACCGGTGACGAATTCGACCCTTCCATCAAGATCCGGTGTGTCTGTAAAACCTCGCAAGGCCTCAATTGCTGCCGGAATCAAGATGGCATCGTTGGAACTGCATTTGATCACGGCACAATGACCACTCATCAAAACACAGAGAATGTCATGCCACCCTACCATGGGTAAGTTTCCTGCAAGCACAAGGCCAACCCGACGTGATTCAAGCGGAATAGAAAGCTCGGGGTATTGTTGCGTCCACCGATCGAGAGTGCCGGACTCCAACATGGTTCCATTGGCATGCAAAGCCATTCGAATGAATTCGGGCGTGAACCAGCGGTTCTGCGCCTCTGCTCGGAAAAGTAAGTCGTGATCATTGCTTCCTTTCCCAGCAATTTCACCACGAAACCACTGCCCGAGTTGAACAAGGCCGGATTTGAATGTGTTCGTCATGTCAGTGCGTATCTTCGCTACAAATTTAACGTTGCAACCAGAGATCTTAGTGACATCATGGCCATAATGATTACAGATGAATGCATCAATTGCGGTGCATGCGAACCCGAATGTCCAAACAACGCCATTTATGAAGGTGGCGCAGGATGGCAATTTTCAGATGGAACCGGTTTTCAAGGTCAAGGGGATCACCCAACCGGAGGAACCGTCAACGCAGAGCAAGAGCAAGATCCACGTAACATGGACGTCTACTTCATCGCCCATGAAAAGTGCACAGAATGTGTTGGGTTTCATGACGAGCCGCAATGCGCTGCCGTTTGTCCAGTCGATTGTTGTGTCGATGATCCCGAGCACCGGGAATCAGAAGAGCTGCTTTTGGCCAAAAAATCCTTCCTTCATTTGTAAGGAGACAATCCACTTGCGTTAATCACCGTTTCATTTCCATGCGCATACGGTTTACGGCTCACGCCTTCCTCCCCATCTTTTTGATCCTGATTGTTGCACAAACGTGCAGGGCTCAAGAATTGAAATCGCTCGAAGATTTCGCACAACGGTATCAAAATTTGCAGAAACTCCCAACCGATGAGGCGAGGCTAGCAGAAAGTAAGTCCATGACATTGGCTTTGGTTGACTATTGGGAAAAAGAGCCTTTTCAATCAGCGGCATGCGCTCCATTCAAAAATGTATTAGGCTTTGCGGAAGCTGGATCTGGGGAAGATCACATAGCCGTCATCTCTTGGAATGTCGAAACATCCAAACAGCGGCAGGTGTATGGCGGGGTCGTTGTTTACACTTCTAGCAAAGGCGAGCAATTGGTTGATCCGCTGCGTTTTAAAAAGGCTACTTCATTGCGGCCAACACTCGACACCAAATCGCGTTACACGTCAAAGGAGTGGCCTGGGGCGGTTTATTACAAAGCGCTCATCCGGTACCAAGGCAATCGCCCGGTTTACACTTTGCTGGGATGGGATGGTGCGGACAACATTCGGACTCGCAAAATCGTCGAAACCCTCATGGTCAGCGGAAACAAGTTAAAATTTGGAGTCCCCATCATTTCAGCTGGCCGGGGCACCACCAAACGTTACATTCTCGAGTATTCTGATCAGGTTTCTGCTATGCTGCAGTGGCGAGAAGACATGGACATGATTGTCATGGATCACCTCAGTCCTCCGCGCAAAGAACTCGAAGGACAAACAGCGTTTTACGGTCCGGACATGTCCTATGATGGATTGGTATGGAAAAAGGGACAATGGCTGCTTCAGCCTGACATTGATGTCAGGGACCCTGAACTTGTTAGCCCTTGGAACAATCCAAAAAAACTGAGAAGGCGCGTGCGAAATTGATTGGATCGTATCTTTGTTTTATGATTAACCTGTCACGAAAATGTGTCTTAGCAAGCCTGACACCCTTGGTTTTTGCGGTGATTTCACCGGTTTATGGTCAAACAGCTGAGGAGACCATTTCAACGGACTCCCTGACGCATTCCATCCCACAGGTTGACACGCTGGATTCCACCCTTATGGACTCCGCTCGTTTGGAAAGGGTTGCAACCCAAGATGCATTAAGAAAAGAAATCGCCGCTTTCAGCCAAAGCCAATTGGGAACGGACGAATACGTCTGGACCTATCGCGCAGAAATCACCATCGAACGAGCAGGCCAAAGCCAACTGCAGGAATTTTGGTACAACCCCGAAGAACCGAATGGACCTGCAATATGGAAGCCCAAGTCGGAGCGATCACGGGAGGTTTTTTATTTGGATCCTGCTACGGGCCGAGCAGCCACCCTCAATCTCGACAAGCTCGAAGGCTCCTATATTCCTGCTCGCATTGCTGAACAGGCAGGATTCACAGGAAACCCAAGCGTATTCCTTCCCAAGAAATCGAAAGCCTGGACCCAAAACAAACAAAGCGATCAAGGGCCTGATACCTGGACGAAGTCTTCAGAGGGCGAGACCTTGACCATTTCATTGATGGCCGAAAAAGATGCGGAATGTGCGCAGGCCATTTACCAATGGATCTGCCTTCAACCGATTGAAGCTTTGGATCTTCCTGCTGTTGCTCAGAAATTTCCAATTCAATCCATTGAAAGCAAAGATGCCAATGGCGTGACGCGTTATCGCCTCGAATGCACCGTGTGGGAAGAATTGGAGCAGCCCGTCGTCCTCGACTCAAAACAATTGACCATACGAGACCCGGAGCGCGATTTGAAAACCGTCGCGCGCGAATGGGCTGACCAAAAAGCGCAGGAGACGCAAAAAGATTAGCGCTCAGGCACCAAACGCGGCCTCTCCGATCCAGACTTCCGTTGCACCGCTTCCGAACTTGCGAGGATCAGCAGACCTGCACGTACAATCCGGATAGTATTGTTCCACCCGGCTCCAAATCTGATGACGCAGAACGCCTTGTCCGATTCCGTGTATGAACACCATTTTCTTGGTTCTCTGACGGATGCCAATTTGAAGCATGCGCTCAAAATGCGCAATTTGCAGTTCAAGCATCACCGCAGGACTTAACCCACGTTGGGAATCAACGATGGCATGCAGGTGCAGATCGACTTCAAATTCAGCGGCGGAGTGCGACGTTGACTGAGCCTCACGGTACTTGGTTTTAAAATCCTTTTCCACTCTTTTTTGATGCTCGGGAGAAATTTCTTGATGCAAAATCTCCAAAACGGTCGGAATTGCGCGATCGTATGCCTGAGACTCAACCTGCGCATTTTCTACCCCAATAAGTTTACCAGCCAAGTGAGCGTATTCAAAACCATTGTCATCCTCCACCATGACTTGTCCATTTTCTAGAATTTGCGTGACAACTCCTTCCCCTACATCGTTAAGGAAACGCACTTTATCACCAATTTTTAATGCTTTCGATGTCATGTGCCCGAAATTAGCTTTTATGAAGGATCAAATTTCATCCATGCGCATTCAAATTATAGCGATCTCATCGGGAATAATTTTTACGTGCCTTTTTCTCTCGTCCGCATGGGGACAAGGAGACTTGACGGTCAGTAATAAGCAGTGGATGCGTTTGGACAAGGCCATGGCTGAGGCCGTGGAAACGCTGCAGTTGCCATCGCTATCTGTCGCGGTCGTCCACAACGGAAAATTGGTGTGGTCCAAATCCCACGGGGTTTTGGATGCATCATCCGAAATATTAGCCAATCCAGAAAGTCTCTATGCCGTAGCCTCCAATACCAAAGCTTTTACCAGCGCAGCTTTGGCGCAGCTCGTGGACGCCGGTGCGCTGAGTTGGAATGACCGAGTTCAAGATTATTTGCCCAACTTCGAATTGTACGACCCGTATGTCACTTCGGAATTACGAATTGCCGATTTACTCTGCCACAGGAGTGGCTTGGCCACATTTTCGGGTGATCTGCTCTGGTACGGCACTTCGTTGACATCAGATGAAGTGCTCGAACGCGCGCGTCTTCTTCAACCAACGAGCAGTTTCAGAACAGAGTTTGGGTATCAAAACATCCTGTACATCGCTGCAGGAAAAGTCATCGAACGTGTAACGGGACAGCCTTGGAACCAATGCATCACAGATTCCCTCCTTCGCCCCATGGGCATCAAACGAGCGGCACTTTCCGTCAAGTCGTTGCCGAAATTTAGCAATGTCGCAAAGCCCCACAATGCATTAGAAGACGACCGTCTCGTGAGCATTGATTGGGTCAATTGGGATAACATGGCACCGGCGGGAGCGCTCATTGCGAGTGTCGAAGAAATGGGGAAATGGATGATTGTCCAATTGGATAGTGGTCGCACGGAAAACGGAAGGCTCTGGGAACCGGAACAAACACAAAAGATGTGGAGCCTTCATACTCCCATTCCCGTTTCTAGATTTTACCAAGAACGACTTCCATCTGTGCACTTTCGAGGATACGGATTGGGTTGGGAACTTTCCACTTTGCACGGCTACAAGACAGTGGGCCATTCGGGCGGGTATGACGGCATGATCTCACGGCAGATGTTGGTGCCGGAAGAAAAATTGGGCGTCTTCATTGCCACCAATACCAATAGTTCGGTGCCTTGGGCCTTGGGCTATGATGCGCTGGGCATTTTATTGGAAAACGACAAAGACACACCGCTCCTGGATTTTTTGAGGGAGAGAAAGGCTGCGGCACCTGCGGAAAAACTCGCTGAGCAGGCCGCATTGGATGCAAGTCGCATTCCGGGAACCCAACCATCCCTGCCATTGGAAAATTACGTTGGTTCTTACCTGGATCCAATGTACGGTGCCGTCACCATTGCAATCGAAGGTGAAACATTGGGCATCAAGTTTGAGCCTACACCTTTGTTTATCGGTCACCTAGACCATTGGCATTTCGATACCTTTCGTCTTCATTGGGATCGTCAAATGATGCTCCCAAGTGGAACCGCTCATTTTTCGATGAACCCAAAAGGCGGCATTGAAAGCCTCGACATTGACGTTCCCAATCCTGACTTTGATTTTACGGAGTTGCACTTCATAAAACAATAACTTCACCTGAATCGACTCAATATGAATTTAATCAAAATACTTCTTATTTCCAGTGCACTTTTATGCGCGGCAATGGGCTGGAGTCAACCCAATGATCCAGGCACACTGAATTCCGAAGCCCTGCGAAGCTGGATCAAAGCAGAATGGTACACTCCATTTTTTGATGACCTGGGATACAATGGCGCCAGAAACCAAATGTTTGGGTACACCGATGAGTCCAATGGTATCATCGAGTGCATTTACACTGGGTTCACCCAAGCATCGGAGTTCACGACCTATTTAAATCCCATTAATACGGAACACATCATCCCACAAAGTTATTTTGGGAGTCTATCTCCGATGAAATCCGACCTTTTCAACATCCGTCCTTCCCATGGCAGTGCCAATTCATCTCGGGGCAACTCGCCCTATGCGGAAGTACCCGATGAAAACGCCCAATGGTACGGTGTCAATTCTTCAGGAACGTACGTTACACAAGGAAATATTCCAGATAATCCCGATGCTTGGTCGGAACGATCTGGTTCAACTTGGGAGCCGAAGGAAAACGTCAAAGGAGACATTGCTCGGAAAGTATTTTACTTCTATACGATGTACCCTACTCAAGCTGGAGACATCACCGAAGTTGGCAACCTCGACATGCTGTATGATTGGCACTTGGCAGACCCCATTGATGAATTTGAAACGACCCGAAATAACCGCGTTCAAGAAGTTCAAGGAAACTACAATCCGTACATAAGTCATCCCGAATGGGTCGAAATCGCTTGGTTTTGGCAAGGAGAGATCATCAACGGATGCACGGATCCTACCGCCTGCAATTACAATGGCAATGCCAACACCGACGACGGAACATGCATCTTTCCAGCCTCTGGCCTCGATTGCGATGGTGCACCACTGGCTAGTTGCTCGTTATTCTTTTCCGAATATGCCGAGGGAAGCTCAAACAACAAATACCTCGAAATTTTTAATCCGGGCTTGGCCGCCATGAGCCTCGAAGGATTCGCTTTAGCGCACACAACAAATGCACCGAGCACACCTGGAATGTTCGAAACATGGGTTGACTTGCCAGCCACCGCCGAGGTGGCGCCTTCATCTGTTTATAAAATCGTCCATTCCTCAGCGACAGCCGCTTTGGTGAACTCAGCCGATTTCGTTTATGGCAACTTATCCAATGGTGACGATGGTTTTGCACTGGTGACGGGTTCACCGGAGAACTTCATCGTTTTGGACATCATTGGTGATTGGCAAGGCGATCCCGGCACAGGCTGGGATGTAGCTGGTGTTTCCAGTGCTACCGCTAACCACACCCTGGTCCGCAAATCAGAAGTCATCACTGGGAACGGAGGAGATTGGACCAGTTCAGCTGGAAGTGATGAATCAGATAGCGAGTGGATCGTACTGGATATCGATGATTGGAGCAACTTCGGAGTGCACGAAGCGGATGAAAGTTGCGATCCCAATGGCAATGAAGATGGCAACGAAGTATTGGGCTGTACGTATCCGGCCGCTTGCAATTACGATGTCGCAGCAAATTCAGACGATGGAAATTGCGATTTTGCCTCGTGCGTAGTCGCAGGTTGCACATACGTTAACGCACTTAATTTCAATCCTTTATCGACTGAAGATGATGGGAATTGTCTCTTCCCAGCGGGAGATAATAACTGCCCCACTGACATCAATTCTGATGGGATCATCAGTGTCGCTGACGTGCTGCTACTCTTGACAGATTTCGGGCAGACATGCCCAGATTGAGCACCCAAAAAGTAGCCATTTCAATGGCAAATTTTGACCGACTGAAGTCCGTTTTTTGAACGGATATTTTGAATGAAATTCCACTTATTTTTAAATAATAATAAATGCTTTAAAAGCCGATAATATGGTTGTTTTTAAAGAGCAATAAATAATTTCTTTCGACCAAACCCATAATATGACAGTTCAGGCCTTATATTAGAAGTCCCAAATTGTCTGAAATGAGCCATTATTGCCTATCCCGGTTTTTCTGGGTGGTATTGACGCTGACCACAGTTGTTCAAACCACACTTGCCCAGGACTACCAAATGTCCATCGAAATAACCAATGAACACACTGGTGAAGTAGGTGAAGTAGATCTCTCGAATCACACAACTTACCGCTTTTACATTGAGACCGCAGATCCGGGTGACCGGGTCATTTCCATTTTTGGAAACCAAAATGCCCCCACTGAAATTATCGCTTCTGCTGGCTTCTTCAACAGCATTTACGCATCAGGACCAAGTGCCTCGGGCATTTCACTCGATGGTTTGGCCACCTATCCTTCTCTTCAATTTGACAGCTATGTGACCATAGGAATTGAGCACGAGCCAGATTTGGGGTCTGGAGAATCGCTCATTGATGTTGAAGAGGACATGAATCAGCAATGGATTCCAAATCTCTTCAATCCTTCAGCAACCTCAGGCGAGAGCATCTACATTAATTCAGACAACGGTGGTTCATGGTCTGTAAATGAAAATTCTACGAATGCAATCGCAGGGGAAGATCTCAAGGTATTGATTGCTCAATTCACGAGCACAGCTTGTCTTTCAGGTGTCCTCAACGCCCTCATTCAACCCGCGGATGGATCTGACTCATTCGTCTTGGCTCAGCAGTTCAATTGCACAGATTGCGGACCAATTGGTTGCAGCGATCCACTTGCATGCAATTATGATCCGGGAGCACCTGCATACCCAGGTTCAAATGCCAATTGCACATTTGCTGAAGACGGGTTTGCATGTGACGGAAATTGTCTGGCTGACGCCGATGGCGATGGCATATGTGACGCTTTTGAGGAAGCCGGTTGCACCGACGCGGATGCATTGAACTTCGATCCAGAGGCGACAGATGACGATGGGTTTTGTGCTTATGCTGAAGATTTCGCTTGCACGGATGAAGCGGCATGCAATTACGCACCCTTCTCGGGTCCCGCATATTGTCTTCAAATCGAGCCTTTCATTGAGCATGATGGCCTTGTTGGTACGGATGACTTGACGGGTTATACGACCTACCGCATCTATGCACTGTGTGAAAACACCGATGATTTTGTATCGAGTGTTTCCGGAGATTCAGAATTTCCTACACGTATTATGTCGACCGGAGATTTCTTCCAAAGTGACTTTGGCGGACTACTTGGCTCCGATCAAAACCCCGCCCTTTTCGCATTCTTCCCAGGAGCTGAGTACGATTCCTTTGTTACAATTGGTTTGACAGAATCAGCTTCCAACTCGAATGGAGAAGGCACAATCAATGTTGTTGATAATGCAGCAAATCCTTGGGGAAGTAATTTTGAAAATGGCAATGACCTCATAATCGATGACGAAATTGGAGGCAGTTGGTTCATTTTCAATGGCAACACCAATGGCACCGCGGGCGATGATTTCCGTGTATTGTTGGCACAAGTCACAACCAACGGAGACCTCTCAGGCAGCATGTACGTGCAGTTTTTTGAAAATGGAAACCCCGTCGATGAATTCCGTGAATTAATTGATTTCCAACAAGCCTGCTATGGTCCAGATGTGACCTTTTCTTGCACTTACCCTGGGGATGTTTTAGACTGCGATGGCAATTGCTTGAATGACTTGGATGGCGATGGTGTTTGTGATGAAGATGAAGTTGCTGGTTGCACCGAAATTTTAGCTTGCAATTATGACGGCAATGCCACGGATCAAGACGACTCATGCACCTATGCGGAGGACGGGTATGACTGCGAAGGCAACTGCCTCAGCGATGCGGACGAGGATGGAGTCTGCGACGAGTTTGAAGTCGCCGGGTGCACCGATGCTGCGGCCTGCAATTACGATGCATCTGCCACAGACGATAATGGCGCATGTGCTTATGCGCAGTCGGGATATGATTGTCAGGGAGATTGCCTCGCTGACGCCGATTCGGATGGCATTTGCGATGCATTTGAAATTGCCGGTTGCTCGGATGAAAACGCTTGCAATTTTAACGCAGCGGCAACAGATGACGATGGATCGTGCTTTGCAGCCGAACCGGGCTATGATTGCGACGGCAACTGCTTGATGGATGCCGATGGTGATGGCATTTGCGATGCATTCGAAATCAATGGATGCACAGACGACGCTGCATGCAATTACGACGCCTCTGCAACAGACGAGGATGGTACCTGTGATTTCTGCTCGTGCAGCACTTCTGGCTTGCCAATTGATGAGACCTACACCATGACCGTTGAAACCCACGCTGTTGATGTGGTGCCCGGGTTCACCACCTACCGATTTTACATCAACCTTTTGAATGAAGACGATTTTTTGAGTTCCATCTATGGCAATGATGAAGACGAATTTTATCTCAACACCCCCAATGGATTTTGGAATAGCCCTCTAGGTGCTGTAGTGGCCAGCGAGATCAATCCCGCATTTTTTGTGTTTTTCCCCGAAATCGGTGCGGATAGCTGGGTTACGATTGGCATAGAAAGCCAAAATGTTGGAGCTGAATCAGCCATCTCATCGGTTGAAAGCGCCGATCAACCTTGGACTGGCTCTTTCGCTGCAGGCACTTCAAATGGGCAGGACATTGCCATGAATGACATGGCAGGAGGCGCTTGGTATGTCTTAAATGGAACGCCTAACGGTTTACCAGATGGAAACGGCCGGGTTTTGTTCATGCAAATCACCATGGACAGCAATGATGGCGCTCCTTCAGGCCTCATCAACGCACAGGTATTTGTCAACGGAACGGGAAGCAATGATTTGAGGTTGACGTTTGACTTCGATGGCTCCGGTGAATTCACTCCGGATGGATTCGATCCTGGAACGTCCGAAAATGCCTGCGGTTGCACAGATCCCTTGGCATTTAACTACGATGAATCTGCGCAGTACGACGATGGGTCGTGCATTGCTACATTGGAAGGTTGCCTGGATGAGTCAGCCTGTAACTTCAACGCAAATGCGAATACAGACAATGGCAGTTGCGATTTTGCCGAAACCGGATACGATTGCGCAGGCAACTGCCTCAACGACGGCGATGGCGATGGAATCTGCGACGAATTCGAGGTAGCAGGTTGCACGGAGGCTGAGGCTTGCAACTTTGACGCAGGAGCAACGGATAACGATGATTCTTGTAATTATGCCGAATCAGGGTATGACTGCGATGGCAATTGCCTCATAGACGCAGACGGCGACGGTGTATGCGATGCATTCGAAGTGGCAGGATGTCAGGATTCCACCGCATGCAATTTCAATGCAGAAGCCACCGATTCAGACGACTCGTGTGAGTATCCTAACGAAGGATACGATTGCGGAGGCAACTGCCTCACCGACACAGACGATGACGGTGTATGCGATGCATTTGAAGTCGAGGGATGTCAGGACGCTGGTGCATGCAATTACAACCCAGAAGCTACTGACGCTGACGACTCATGTGTGTATGCTGAAGAAGGTTACGATTGCGCAGGTAACTGCCTCACCGACACAGACGGTGACGGTGTATGCGATGCATTTGAAGTCCAAGGGTGTCAAGACACCGCTGCATGCAACTACAATACAGAAGCCACTGATTCTGACGATTCATGCGAATATGCTGAAGAAGGATACGATTGCGATGGA
>DBBR01000086.1 GCA_002292325.1 Flavobacteriales bacterium UBA979
TGAAGGAGGGGGTGCGGTGGTGAGAGGGGAGGTTGGCATTGGGTTGGCGCCGAATAGAATTCAGCAAAAATCAGAACGGCGTATCCGGCTCAATCCACCTCTTTGCCTTGCGCCAATTCTTCCGAAGAATGGGGCGATCATAACTGGTCTCCCCGAAACTTTGCTCACCTGTGAAATGACAATAGGCTTCGGGGTATGAACCATCCCCAAACTGGACCCACGAATTGAAAGCCCGGTCGCTCAGCGGACGCATGACATCGAATGGAATGGATTCGCCAGTGCGGATGCAATAGCCCCCTGGCGGTTGATCGTCCTTCGCAGGCTTGGCGCTGGCCTTGGTTTTCTTGTCCAAAGGCCGCTTGATACGCTCACCTTCAGCCGAAGCTGCTTCCGCCTTTTTCGCGGCCTTCTTTTCATTGGAACGCTGCTTGGACAATGAGAGCTCTGGAATATCAATTTCATCGATGATCGTTTCTGAGCCGACGTACGATTCTTTCAGCCCCATGATCCCTTTTTTGTAGTTCGGCTTGCGGTCGAATACAACCTGCGCAGAGTCAATTACGTTGTTAAAATAATTCCAGCTTTCCGCGTCCAGCCCACTGCGCTTGAGGATGTTCGAATTCACCGATTCCACCCCCACTTCAATGTTGTTGTCCTGTGAGAAATCATACAGATTCATTGAAGTCAAAAGGGAGCGGCTTTCGTTCGCATAGAATTTGGCGTGAAGCCGCTCGTCGTATACGATTTTTATGTTGGGCATCTCCTTCAGAAATACCAATGCTTCGGTATCAAAACTCTTGTGATATTGGCCATCGCTCTTTCCAAAGCAAATCAGAATTCTGCATTTCGGCCGCGTCTTGAGCGCCTTCAACTCATCGGTGTATCGATGATTAAGTTTAATAAACGGGCTGACCAAGATGAGCCATTTTTCGGCGTCGCGCATGATCTTTTCGACACTCGCATTCAGATCATGACCGTATTTGAACTGGGACATCTGCTTTCCTATCATTTTGATCAAAACCAAATGTAACATGAAGGATTTGAATTAAAAACAGCTGGCAAACCCCTCCCAATCGGAAAGTTATTCCCAACCTATTCAAGGGGTTTTGGTTTCCGTTGGGATTCTGTTAGTTTGGAACGTCAATAGAGAATAATGAAGACCATTGAAGTTGTTGCAGCCGTTATCACGGATGGTGTGGAGACCCTTTGCGTGCAAAGAGGACTCAGCAAGCTGCCCTACGTTTCCCAAAAGTGGGAGTTTCCTGGCGGCAAAGTAGAAGCGGGTGAATCGCATGAAGAGGCTTTGAAAAGGGAGATCAACGAAGAACTCAAGCTCGACATCGTGGTCGGCAAACGCCTGATGACCGTAGATCACACTTATCCCGATTTCAGGCTGATCATGCACGCGCATCACTGCGGGCTTGGAGCATCCTCGCGGGCTGACCTCCAACTGACCGAGCATTTGGATTTTAGGTGGCTCAAAGTGGAAGATGAAGGCTTCCAGCGGCTCAATTGGGCAGCGGCGGACGTGCCGATCGTCAACAAACTAACCGCAATTCCTGCTTGACAATCCATGCGTGCGAACCTCATCAGCGGCAGGCCTGGACAGCCGGCATTGCGCCAGAAGCTCATGCGCCAGCTGGACGGTTGCGAGCGGTTTGATTTCTATGTCGCATTCGTCACTACCGGCGGAATCGCGTGCATCAAGCAGTCCTTGATCGAAGCAGAGAAACTAGGTAAACGCGGGCGCATTTTGGTGTCCGATTACCTGACCTTCACGGAGCCTGAAGCACTTCGGCAGCTGCTGCAGTTCGCCAATGTGGAGCTGCGCGTTTTGGAAGCGCAAAAACTACACTCCAAAGCCTATTCCTTCTTTCGTGCGCAGCAAGTAACAAGTTTGGTGGGAAGCAGCAATTGGACGGCCAATGCCATCACAAGCGGCACCACGGAATTGAACGTCTGCGTCTCGGATACTGAAAACGGTGTGTACGGCTCGGAATTGAAAGAAGAGTTCGATTATTTTTTCAGCCGAGCGACCCGGGTCACCGAGGCTTGGTTGGAGATTTACCGGGCCCAGTACGAACTGCAACCGACGCGCAAGCCACAACCTGAAGTGCCCAACGTTGCCGCCGACGTAGCAGCGCCATACGCAACGCAGCTCGCCCCCAACGCCATGCAACGGGAAGCGTTGGACAAGCTGCAAGCGCTCAGGGATAGAGGCGAGACCAAAGCCTTGGTGGTCTCTGCAACAGGAACTGGAAAGACCTTCCTCGCGGCCTTCGATGCGTTGGCGGTCAATCCGAAGCGCCTTCTGTTCGTGGTGCACCGGGAAAACATCGCGCGCAAGGCGATGGCCAGCTTTCAGCGGGTATTCGGCCACAACGTCGAGATGGGGGTGCTTTCGGGCAACGCACGACCTGTCAACGCATCGTTTGTCTTTTCGACCATTCAAACCGTTTCGAAGCGCCAACAACTCGAGGCCTTCCGCCCCGACCATTTCGACTACATCATCATCGATGAGACCCACCGCGCTGGCGGCGCCACGTACCGGCGGATTTTGGACCACTTCACCCCTCGCTTCTTGCTGGGGATGACGGCCACGCCTGAGCGCACGGACGGCTACGACATCTACCAACACTTCGACCACAACATCGGGTACGAAATTCGGCTGCACCGAGCGATGGAAGAGGACATGCTGTGCCCTTTTCATTATTTCGGCATCAACGACATCTCGGTGGATGGGGTGGCGATTGAGGAAGAGTCCGAGTTCAATTTGCTCGTACACGAGGAACGGGTGCAGCACATCAGCGAGGCCATCAAGCGCTATGGCAGCCACGACGGTCGGTTCCGCGGCCTCATCTTTTGCAGCCGAATTGAAGAGTGTGAGCGGCTGTCTGCTGCACTAAATGCGAAGGGCTTCCGAACGCTGGCCTTGTCGGGGAAAAATTCGGAGGACGAGCGACTGGACGCCATGAAGGGGTTGGAGTCGGATCGGCCTAACGGGTTGGAGTTCATCCTCACTGTGGACATTTTTAACGAGGGCGTGGACATTCCTTCTGTGAACATGATCCTGATGCTGCGGCCCACCCAGTCGTCCATCGTGTTTATCCAGCAGCTCGGCCGGGGACTCCGCAAGACTTCGAACCCGCTGAAGTACTTGACGGTGATTGACTTCATCGGCAATTACACCAACAACTTCATGATCCCCATGGCCCTTTATGGGGATCAGTCGCACGACAAAGACAAACTGCGGCGACTCGTTGCCTCCGACGGAAGCGAATTGCCCGGGAGTTCGACGGTCCAATTCGATCGTATTTCAAAAGACCGAATCTTCCAGTCGATCAACCAACACAGCNNGCATTCCCTGGATGACGGATTTCCTGGAACACGATGCCCGACATCCCTCTGCCTTCGCCAGCTATTCAGATAGCTATCGGGCCTTTTTGACCCGGATGGAATCCGAGCAGTTCCCTCCCATGCAGATGGAGACCCACAAACTACTGAAAAGCTGGACGAAGCACGCGCTCAATGGCACTTCGCTGGAGGAACCTGTCATTTTGCAGCTTGCCCTGGAGCGCCAAGCCTTCAGTACGGATGATGTCACCCAGCGCATCGCATCGTTGACAAAGGGACAGTACGCGCCGAACTCGGTAAGGCTCGAGGCGGCCTTACGGGCGCTCAACTTCCGATTCGATCGGGAGCGTGTTGACAACGAGATGGTGCCGTTGGGCGAGGCGCTGGGCGTGAGCTGGATTGCCTTGAAAGGCGAGGTGATTCATGCGCATCCTGACCGGCTGCCGGGCTGGGGGGATGCGGCGATGCAATTGGAACTTGCTGTGGGCGATATGGGCCGTTTCGCCTTGTGCGAAGCGCTGTCCAGTTGGGAAGGCAACGAAGTGGGGCTCGTCCGTTACCGCAAGTACGACCGCGCTGACGTGTTCCGCGTACTGGGAGCGCCCGTGAATCCCGTGGCGCAAAACGTCGGAGGCTACCAAATCCAAAACGACCGTTGGTGCCCCATTTTCGTCACCTACCACAAGTCGGAGGAAATCTCGGCCTCGACCCAATACGAAGACCACTTCAAGTCACCGAACGTGATGCATTGGTTTACCAAAAGCAACCGATCGATGAAGAGCCCCGACGTTCAGTTTTTTGCCAATGCCGCCCGGTATGGCCAAAAACACCTGCCCCTTTTCGTCAAGAAAGACGACGACGAAGGCATCAGCTTCTACTACCTCGGCGACGTGCAGCCGGTGCTCGATTCATTTGAGGAGAAGCGCATGAAAAAGGACAAAGGCGGCACCACCCCGGTCGTCACCATGGACCTCACCCTCGACCAACCTGTTGAGGACAATTTGTA
>DBBR01000046.1 GCA_002292325.1 Flavobacteriales bacterium UBA979
GTGCTGCTTGGCAGTGGCTGGAAGCGCGCAGACGCCGTACAATCCTGATAGCGACGGAGATACCACCCACCTTGCCGTGGAAACGGGTCGTGGACATGTGCATTCGCGACTTGCGGAAAATCGAACAACGACTGAGCGCTATTTTTCAGATTATTGGTTATAATTAATCTTGAAATTGGTGAAGAAATTTTGACATAAACCCGTGTAATCATGAACTTGGACGAACTCCGTGAGCGGTTTCACTCAGATGATGTGAACCAAATTGATGAAGGCATAGCGTGGCTGCTCCAATCCGGAGACACTGCCCTTTTCTCGCATTGCCTCAAAGGTTGGAAAGCTGGCAAGAGTGGTGAGGATATCAAATTGAAACTAGACACCGATTTGCTGGACGGTGAAGAGGCCGTCATCAAGGGCGATGGATGGCGCAGTGGATACGGTTCGTATACGGTTTTGCGTTTGCTGGAAAACCCAATGGCTGGCGCCGAATACGACCCTTCTTTGGATCTGAGTTCGCTCACCGAAGTGGGCTTACCTGGGGTCCAATGTACGTCCTTACCGGGAGCATTGAATCAATGCACGTCCTTGCGCGAATTGAATCTCGATGACTGCGAGGCCATCGAAGCACTCGATGATGTGCGCCTCATACATACTGTCATCCGACACAATGCCAAGTGGGCTGCTGAAGCCATCGACATAATCAAGGCCCCATTCACGGAGGTTGCAGCTTGTTATGAAGCTGAATTGGATGCGATTCCTCGCGTGTATACCCCAGATTCTTCGCAAAATGCAAATGACACGGAACGGTTCAGGGCCATTCAAGAGTGGAAAAGCAACAACCGTTCAATGCCCGAGCTCATCAAGGGTTTGACCCTCTTCCAAGTCAAACACGACGAGGAGACTCCCAATGCAGCGACTCAGCAGATGCTCGACTTCTTCACGGAGAACGCCGCGTCGATGGATTTGGGTTCTATTCCTGAGGTACCAGTGGATGAGGTACAGGTCGCGCCCATTGTTGCGCACCTCCTTCATGGGTTGAAGCAAGACGCCGAAACTCCGCGCGCTGAATCCGTTCACCCGGGAGGAGACTGGAACCAATGGTATTTTACATTCCTTGCGCGTGTATCAGCATTGAACCCATACTGGTTCATGGCGCTGCTGTACGACTTGCCGATTACGGGTGCCATTTCGGTGTGGGGAGGAGATGTTTGGTGTCCGAAAATCATGTACAACGGCAATGTGATCATTCGAAATCACCACCGGGTAATCGTACCAGATTACATCGGCACGGTAGCGTTGAGTGACGCGGATGTCCGGACGTTTTTAGCAGATTTGGATCGATTCACGGAGGAGTACCTTATGGCAGTGGGTACGGTGGAGGGCGAAATTACCCTGCATGCGAAGCCTTCCCAGCTTCGCGAAGAGGCGATTCAATCGGGAAATAACTTCATAACCATCCTTCATGACGAAGAAACCATCGCGAAACTGCATCCTGCCATCCAATCATGGATTGCTTCCGTATATGAAAACACCCGCGCGGGTATGATGCTTCGCGTGGTACCGGGCGGAATCAACTTCTACCGCACATACCGCGGTGACGATGGATTCGATTATGCCCTGGAAAACTTGGATTTGATTGTGTTTGACCAGTGGTTTGACGAAAGTGAGAATGCCGAAGAATATCTCACAGGTTATAAGGTTCAAGATACGCCTTGGTCATTCAGTGGCATTACCTACGAACAAGAGACTCAACAACACGATGCTTACGTTTACAAGATGTTGCCCGAACGTTTGGAATATGACATGTTGGATGGATTTGAATCGGCAGAGATGGCAGTGGTGAATCCATTTGGGGTTTCGAGCATGGATGTTTTGTATTCGGAATTCACAGCATTTATGCTCAAGGAAGCCCGAAACGTATGGCCCTACACACCGAAAATCTTCTCCAAGAATACGGAGTTCCCATTGGGCTACGAGGATTATGGAAAGAAGAAGATGGATTTCATCAAGGTAAACGGCTTCAATACCGTTTTCACCGTTCCAGCGGGTTATGAGATGGCGGAGCACAGCATGGACCTGTTTTCCGACCTCGTGGGCATGATTGTGGGCAGGTTAGAGAGTAAGTTGTTTGAATTGAATTTCAAGATGGAATCTTTGAGCGAAGCCAATGCTGATTCAAGCAAGCTGCTCAATCCATGGGGGGACATCGCGATCTTCACAGAGGCAAATACGATGGCGGTGCTCACGTTTCCTCACGCTTGCCATAGTGAGCGGCGCGAACAAATTGATGGACATTTTGGTGAGCGTGTCTTGGATGTGAATAAGGAAGAAGCCTCCCGAAATTTATCTGTTCGGTTGAATCTGAACATTGGAGAATCGGGCACGACCATTGATGCTGCGGATGTTGACTTCTTACGAGGCGTATTCGAAGATTATGTCGAGTCCTATTGTGAGGGGGATTGGAGCTGTTTTGCAGATGAATTCTGGCATTTTTTGCAGATTTATACACGGATGCCCGACGGTCTGTTCTTTGAAATGGAAGAACTCGGGAAAGCATTCACCTCCATTGACGATTACGACTGGTTTGCTGAAGAGACGAGCGGTCTGATTGGCCCAGGCCTGAACATAGCCTTGCCTTTTGCCGGTACAAGTCAAGGGTTTGACTCGGGAGATGTAGATTCGGGCAACATGTGATGCGGAGGGAGCATATTCGCTCATGGGATTTGGCGCGGTTACTTAGTTCGCCGGATCAAATTGAGCGACGCTGCCTCGCCATTGAACACCTGTCTCAAATGGGGGAGGCATTGCCGAGGATGCGTTTCGAAATCAACTCCACGCACATCATCCGAACGCAAGAGTGGATTGAGGACGGTCGATCAGTTTACCGCGGCGGTGACGAGCGTGCGTGGATGCTTTTGGCTGAAACGTTGGAAGCGAAAGACGTACTCGACTTGGTCCACGGAGATCTGTGTGTGCGCAACGTGATTTGGTCTGCGGTGAGGGGATGTTGCTTGGCCGTAGATTGGGAACCGGATTTGGTTCAATGGGACGGGAACCAGCGCGTCTGCAAGGTCACCAAAGGTTACGTTCACCCGAATGATTGGGGCACAGCTGAGCCCTTTTCACTGCAAAGCGATCGCTACGCCTTCGTGCAGTGCTTGGAACAGGTTAGACGCGTCGAGCTGCTTGCAGACCTGGACGATGTGCAATCGAGGTCGTATTCAGAATGGGTGAAAAGGGCATTTTGGAAATCCTAAGCCCAGGACAAATTGGCATTGATTATTTGCTAAATTCCCAACATGTCCAAAAATCACCACCTCGTCCGTCGTGAGATGAAAATGAAAAAAGCCCTATTGCTGTTAGGCGTAGTTATTCCCATTGTTGGAATAGCTCAATGTGGTTTTGACAACAATAATGATGGGGTTATCAATCACAATGATCTGCTGGACTTTTTAGTTTATTATGGCAGTGAGACAGATTGTGAGCCTGATTTCACATTAGATAACTGGTCTGATTTTCCTAGTGTTGTGGATGAAAGTATACATGCTGAATGGCCCTATCCTTCCACATACAACATGATCATTCAAGAGAACGAGCCCATCTATATTGATGGAATGACCTGTATAAACGTTCATTCAATCGGGGGTAAATCCGGAAGGGATATTGCAACGAATGAGATCATTGGCAGCCATATTGTAGTCACCCCAGGAGGGGGGGCAAGTAGTTGGATTGAAATGTATATCGAGGATAATGTATTTGATTTCCCTAACGTTCACCCCATGTTCCAAAAAGAAGAAAACGTAAACTGGGGGTGGGTAATTATTAATGAGGGCAATCCAGATGAGGATGTGGATTGGGCGAATGTTTGGATAAGGGATATTCCTTGTTATGATCCGAATTGTCCAACCGGGCATTAAGCATGGAAACAGAAGCGGAGCCTTAAATGGGTGTCTCCAGAACGGGGTAACCGAATACGA
>DBBR01000090.1 GCA_002292325.1 Flavobacteriales bacterium UBA979
GGCAAACGCCATGATTAGGGTAAAGATTCTTTTCATGCTTTTTGGGCTTTAATTCTTAAGCAATTTCCGAGGCAGAACGCATTGCAAAACCCAATACTCAAACGGCTTTCCACCATGGTTATGAACAATTCCAGAGGCTGCGTTGGTAAATTCTAAAACCAAATTGAACGAATCTTCTCCCACGCGGCTACATTCCACATTCTATCCCTTCACTCTCATGAATCACTTCAAACTGTCCGCGTTTATCTCCATGATGTTTGGTTTTTGCCTTTGTCCGCTGGACGCTCAGCCAGAGCTTGAATCTTGGTTGATCAATGCCGATGGTACAACAGGAGCGTACTACATGAACAACGGAAACTTAGTTGACAATGGCATAGAATGCGATGTACAATTGGTCCAATTTTCAGACGGCAATGTATATGTGCATGCTACTGGCGTGCCGCGTTATCCGACTGCTCCATACGGAGATGGCAACCCTTCGCAAGCACAAAATGCAGATTACTTATTTCGCATTCCCCGCAACCCGGAAGAAGGCCCGACGGGCGGAACGGCAACAGGTCTGGGGCATACCGCTGTGTTGATCAATGGCGTTCCAACATTCAATGCGATGGATGCTTTTTCATACAACAACCAAAATAACTGGCATCAAAACGGCGGTTTCTTCGAATTAGCAGGATTTGACTGCGCCAAAGGACATCCTGCCATGGGGAATTACCATCACCATTTAATTCCTTCACCCTTCAGTAATTCAATGGATATCATCAATCCCGTCTGCGCTGATTACCCAAGCGCAGGCCTCTTGGAGCTTGATCCTGATGCACATAGCCCCATTATCGGATTTGCATTTGACGGTTATCCTATTTACGGCCCTTTTGGCTTTGCAAATGAAGATGGAACGGGCGGAATTGTTCGCATGGAAACCAGCTATGCTCTGCGGGACATTGAAGTACGACACACCCTTCCCGACGGCACTGTTCTAGCACCGAATCAATACGGACCAGATGTTGGCGAGCTTGTCACTCCTGCCATTCCGCCTGGAGCAGAAGCTGTGGAGGCGGTGTTAGGCGCATACATTGAGGATTTTGAATTCATCGCCCTGCAAGGTCACTTGGATATTTTCAATGGTCGGGAATGTGTGACCCCCGAATATCCCGCAGGGACCTATGCCTACTTTGCAACCGTAGATGAAAATTGGAACCCTCAGTACCCCTATTTCTTTACAGCTTACCGCGGAGTCGTAGCCACCGATAATTTCGGCGCAGGTGGCCCCGGCGGCCCCGGCGGAACCAATGTCACCATTGACGAACCCGTTGAAAACTATGACGCCACGGCCTCGATTTTGGGACAACCCGGCAAGCAGTGGGTCGTTTATCCCAATCCAGCTAGTAACCAAATCTCAATTGAAGGCGTATCTCGTCCAACGCATTTTCAAATTCATGATGCATTTGGTCGGATCGTTGGAAAGGCTACCCTGTCTGCAGGTCAACCATGGGCATTGCCGTCACTAACGAATGGGAGTTATATCATCACTTCTGAAAACGGAACCCATCAAGGGCTGCACATCATTCGTTGATGAATTGGTCCTGTCAATTGCTAATTGCCAACTTCGCTTGCCTTACGTTGGCTTCCTTGACCAAGGCCCAAGGCCAATCTTCTTGGAACCAAGATGAAAGCTGGGCAGAGCAAGGTTGGTGGTTGGAGGGCGACGGTTTTTGGCAACAGCCGGTTGGAATCACACCATGGGTAGGGGCTTTGGCCATCGCCAGCGAGGCCTTTGATGCCGATGGGGATGCCCTACCGCACGTCTGGCGAGTGGAAGAGGATGGAACGACCTCACTGCTGCCAATGCCTGCCTTCGACTCGCTTGAAGTCCAACTGATACACGTTCGGAGCGATGCCGACGGAAACCTTTGGGCGCTGGCCAATGGAATCGGAGTGAGCACCGAAGAAAATGCCGGTCTTTCATCCGAATGGATTCAAATCAAATGGAGCGACGGCGCGAGTACCATGCCCAATATTTCGACCTTTTCGTTCGGATCCCCCTTTCAATCTGTGCTCGGGTGGGCTCAATCTGGAGCCGATGGCACCAATGGTGGACTGGCACTGGGCTACGTTCTAGACCCATGCTGCTTTCACAAGGAGATGCCGGCACTGGTGCGGATGGATGAAAACGGCATAGGCTGGGCGGGGTTTGGGACAAACGGATCGCTCATCGTCGACCTCGGCAATTCGAGTGTGACCGATACCCTCGGCGTGGCTACCGAATTCAATCGGCACGAAATAGGAGGTTACTACAGGTGCGCGGCAGAAGGACCCTACGGAAACTGGTATGCCGCGGGAGCCTATTCCAACGCTTACCATTATGAATTGCTTTTGGCCAAGCATCTGGCCAATGGGCAACTTGACACCACATTCGGAACCAACGGCTGGGTGCACTTGAACATCAGCCCCGGTCAAAACCATAGCGCAAAAGCCATCGCATTGGAAGGAGAGGCAATCGTGGTGCTTTTGGAGAATGAAATCACCGATGACCTTTCTGCTGGATGGAATCAAATCAAGTTCGATTTGAACGGCTCGGCCTTAGCAATGCAAACCCTAGAGTTCGGCGAAAACTGGTCTTCTAATGGCTTTGTTGCATTGCCCAACACTCAGCTGTTAGGCATCGGCAGCGACCCCAGTGAAGGCACCCAGAGCACACACCTCATCGAGGTTTTTGGCGAAGAACTGCACTCGACTCCTTTACTGCCGAATAACCCCTTGAGCGGACACTGGCACGAGGCAATTGGAACCTATCACCCTCTATGGGAAAAACTCGTAACGGTTGGTCAATGGGACCAAAGTACCTCGGGGCGTCCATTGCTCGCATCACGATGGATGCTGGGCACTGGCGAATTGACATCCCCCTCAAATTCTTTGCTGGAAATCGAAGCGATGCCATTCCCAAATCCGGCAAGCCCTGGATCCTTTGTGACCATTCCTTGGGCCCTCGACGAATCGCTTCTAGGTGGTTGGAGATTGGTGGATCAATCCGGAAAGTCGATCGCCATCGAATGGCTCGAAGTTTCACGTCAAATTCAACTCCCAACCACTTTAAGTCCAGGTTACTATTTCATTGACCATCCCTTGCACGCTCGTCGTTGGCCATTGAAGGTTCATTGATAACC
>DBBR01000005.1:0-31331 GCA_002292325.1 Flavobacteriales bacterium UBA979
CCAGCGAAAAATGCCTCTCCTCCATTGGTGCTTACAATTAAGCCATGCTCATCACCAGAGGTATTGAGTGGAGTTCCAAAATTCACGGCAGGTCCCCATGTTCCATTTTCATCTCTTCGACTCATCCAAATGTCATACCCTCCGCCGCCTGGAGTTCGGTCACTTGCGAAATACAAAGAAGTTCCGTCAGGATGTAAAAATGGTGCTTTGTCATTGGAATCAGAATTGATTGGCTCAGCAAGAGGCGAAGGGGCGGTCCAATTTCCTGAATCATCTCGGATGGATCGCCAGATGTCCATGGTAGGATTTCCGTTTGGATCCTTGCGGCTGTTGGCGTTGACCCCAGCAAAATAGAGCTCTTTCCCATCGGCACTGAGCGCTGGTTGGGCTTCCCAGCCGTCTGGTGTATTGATGGCCTCAATTGGGACAAGCGGATCCCAATCGTAAAAGAATGCGCCATTGTCGTCTCGGTCGACGATTTCGTATGAAGAAAAAAACACATCAATGTTATCCGAATTCTGGGCGTTCGGATTGGCCGCCGCAATGTACATTTCTCGATTGTCGACAGATATGCTCGCTCCTCCATATCGAGTTCCGGTGTTGAATGGGCTCTCCAGTGCAACTCCCTGATCAAAGTCTTCATCGAGGTCGCGTCTGGCAACGTGAAAAACTTCGGACTCCGTTGAAATCACATCTCCTTTGGCTTTGTAACGCATCCGACGCGTGAAAAAGAGCATCGAACCATCAGGAGAAAGTGCAGGAAGGAATTCATCGGTCGTTGTACTGACGGGCTGAACCGGTTCTGGAGTGTACTGGCCTTCATTTTGATAGAAATCCATGTAGAAAGAAATCATGGGCATGACCTCTTGCACCTCCGTTAATTGTTTTTTTCGCCGCTTGCCGATTGCTTCCTCTGATGCAGCGGGAAATTCAATGTATTCAGTGAAATACGCGAGCGCATCCGCATACTCTCGGTCTGCATAGGCGATGGCGCCCAACATGTACCATGCATCCGCCCGATAAAATGGGCATTGGTCAACCAACGTTTCCAAAGGTTGTCTGGCCGGATAAAAACTTCCGCGTGATCGTTTAATGCCATTGAACTCAAGCTTGCCCCATTCGAAGAGGCAGGCCATGCAGGTTTCATCGCGTTCAAAAGCTTCCTCAAAGAAAGCAACCCGTTCGGCGCGTTCATATTTAGAGCCGTTTTGGCCTTTCTCGATCAATTTGAGGATCTTTCCCTCGGGAACATGCTCACATTCTAATTCTTCATCATCCCATTGAGCGAGGGAGGAGGTGATGCCCAAAAGGGGAAACAATGCGAAACAGACCAGGCGGTTCATGTGCAATGATGATCTTAATCAGTAGGCGGTGAAAGTTCGCCTTCGGATGCAGCAATGATGGAGGATACTGCGCCATCTCCTGTTACATTGACGACGGTTCGGCACATATCCAAAATGCGGTCAATGGGGAAGATGAGCGCAATCCAAGCGGGATTGAGCCCCACACTCTCCAATACGATAATCATCAAAACCAACCCCGCTGATGGCACTGCAGCGGCGCCAATTGACGCCAGTGTTGCTGTCAAAACAATCACCGCTTGCTGTGTCCATTCCAAATCAACCATGTGAAATTGGGCAAGGGCCACGACCGCAATCGCCTGGTACATGCTCGTTCCGTCCATGTTCACGGTCGCACCGATGGGCAGCACGAACGACGAAGTGCGGTTGCTGACTCCAAGTCGATCATGCACACATTGCATGGTAACGGGCAGGGTGGCCACCGAACTGGATGTTGAAAAAGCGGTCAGCTGGGCGTCGCGCATCCCATTTTGAAACCGCTTCCAAGTGAGCTTTTTGATCGATAATGCGACGAGGGAAGGATAAAAGATGAAGACCATAAAACTCAATCCCAGGACCACCACGAGACCATAGCGCAGCAAAAAACTGAGCAGTTGTTTGAGCATTTCAGGTTCGGAACCCGCCGCTTTAACGATCTGTCCCGCCATGAGTGCAAAAACAAAAAACGGCATGGCCTTCATGACCACCCAGACCATTTGAATGAACACTTCATTCAGCGAATCTATGGCCCGGGTGAGCGGTCGCTTTTTATCGTCAGGCAAACCCACAACCACGACTCCAAAGAAGATGGCGAAGAAGATGATTTGCAACATACTCATGTCGACCAAAGAACCGAATATGTTCTTTGGGACAACATCGACCAGAGGCTGCAGCGGTCCTGACTTTTTCGTCGTAGAAGCCTTGTTTAATTTGTCCGTCACCCACTCACTGGATGCGGCTTCCTCCTGGGCAATGAATTCTACCAAATCAGCTTTGGCGGGATCGTCCACCATGCGCATGTCATCCAGCGCTTGAATTCCATTCGCGTCGCGCCAAAGTTCATACCGGATCCGGTTTGCTTCGAGTAATGCTGGGTCGGCTCCTGCTCCCGGTTTAAAGATGTTCACCAAGACCAAACCAATGACAACTGCCACCATGGTCGTGAGCACGTAGGTTACGAGCGTTTTGACGCCCATTCGACCCAGCTTTTGGATGTTACCCAAGCTGGTGACTCCGCTGATGATGCTAAACAAGACGAGCGGCACAGCGATCAATTTCAATAGATTGATGAAAATGTCGCCGAATGGCTGGATATAAGCCAAAGTGAAATCATTCCATCCCAGTGTTACGCTTAACCAAGCGTATGCCACTCCGAGAAGCAAGCCAATAATGACCTGCCAGTGTAATGCCAATCCCTTCATGGGTCTAATTTACGGACTGACCGGGCACCTCCCGTCCAGATTTCAGAGCTGTGACGTGCGGTTTATCAACCAATGGTCGGCCAATACTAACAACGCCATGGCTTCCACCAGTGGCACCGCCCGAGGCAAAACACACGGGTCGTGCCGGCCTACGCCGTCAATGATGACCTCTTCTCCTTTGTCATTTATGGAATGTTGAGGTTGAATCAACGTTGAAACGGGTTTGAACCCCATGCGCAGTATGAGGTTTTCACCATTCGTGATGCCTCCTTGAATGCCTCCGCTGTGATTGGACGTTGTGCGTGGCGTTCCATGTTCGTCGGCCATCCAAGGATCGTTGTGTGCTGAACCCCGCATAAATGTTCCTGCAATGCCAGAGCCAATTTCCATGCTCTTGACCGCTGGCAAGCTCCACATCGCCTGTGCCAAAGCTGCTTGAAACTTATTGAATACCGGATTTCCTAGTGCTTGTGGCATGCCTTGGCAGACGAGAACGATGGATCCCCCTACGGTATCCCCCGATTGCCTTGCCATTGCGATCCGTTCTTCCATAGCGGCGGCTGTCGAAGGATGCGGGCATCGGGTGGGATGAGCATCTACTTCGCCGGGTGGAAAGAACGCAGGTTCAAATGGAACCACGAGGTCTTGAACACGCTCGACGTACGCACTGCACTCCAGTCCTGTTGCCTGAAGTAATTGACGTGCTATAGCGCCTCCGACCACACGGCACGCGGTCTCTCTCGCGGAGGACCGTCCACCTCCGCGGTGATCGCGGATGCCGTATTTCTTGGTGTAAGTGAAATCAGCGTGGGATGGGCGAAATGCATCGGAGAGGTGGTCGTAATCTTGGGGCCGGTGATCCGCATTTGGAATGGTGAAGCCGATAGGCGCACCTGTGGTACGTCCTTCGAAAAGACCGCTCAACCATTCGACAGTATCCGATTCTTTGCGCTGGGTTGTCAGCGTTGATTGTCCAGGTCGTCGTCGGTCCAATTCGCGTTGTATGGCCTCTAAGTCCAATTCGAGTCCTGCGGGGCATCCATCAATTACGCCGCCAATGGCCTTTCCATGGGATTCGCCAAAGGTGGTCAAACTGAACAAGGTGCCAAAGGTGTTTCCTGCCATGGTTCAAATTTACGCAAGCGACCAGGGGTTTGCTACCTTGCAGGCATGCGAATGCTATGGAAGAACATCAAAGGGCTTGTTGGAGCATATGATTCACCCCCAAGTCGACTCCGAGGAAGTGAAATGGCGGATTTCCCATTGTTGGAAAATGCTTGGTTGGCAATTGATTCGGGCAAAATCGCTGATTTTGGTCCAATGGAGACTTTTCCCGGTATCGTCGATTGGACGGGACTGGACGTCGTGGATTGCGAAGGACGGTATGTTTTGCCATCCTGGTGTGACAGCCACACCCATTTGGTCTTTGCAGCTCCTCGGTCGCATGAGTTCATGAGCAGACTGGAGGGCAAGACCTATCAACAGATAGCCGACGAAGGCGGGGGGATTTTGAATTCTGCAAGGGCTTTGCAATTGATGCCCGAGGACCAACTTTTCGAAGAGGCGTTGGTTCGGTTGCAGCACGCGATGCAAGCGGGTACGGGAGCGATTGAGATAAAAAGTGGCTACGGACTAGACGATGAGGCGGAATTGAAAATGCTCCGGATAATTCAACGACTGAAGGAAGCCGTACCTATTCCCGTCCGCCGCACTTTTCTCGCATGCCATGCTGTTCCAGAGGGAAATTGGACTGCCACCACTTGGACCCGCCATGTTGCAGAGCACCTATTGCCCCGAGTCCAAAAAGAAAAATTAGCGGATTATGTTGATGCCTTTTGTGAAAAAGGATATTTCGGTTTGGAGGAGGTGAGCACGCTTTTAGAAGCGGCATCAAAAGAGGGACTTGCAGCCAAAGTACATGTAAACCAATTCAATGCGTTTGGAGGAGTGAAATTGTGCACCAACTTGGATGCATTGACGGTGGACCATCTCGAAGTCTTGGAACCGGAGGACCTTGAGGCGCTGAAGTCAAGTTCCAACACCCGCACCATGGCATGCGCTTTGCCCGGTTGCTCGTACTTCTTGGGAATCCCATACACTCCCGTTCGTGAGTTGATCAAGGCAGATGTAGCGGTGGCGCTAGCAACCGACTTTAACCCAGGCTCTGCACCATCGAGTAACATGGAGCGTATCGTTCAGTTGGCCATCCTCAAAATGAAGATGCTTCCACTTGAAGCCATCGCTGCGGCAACCCTCAATGGAGCTGCGGCGATGGAGGTATCCGATCAGGCGGGCGTAATTGCTCCGGGCAGGGCCGCAAATGTTTTGGTTACAAAACCCATGGAGGGGCTGGAGGGATTTGGCTATGACTTTGGAGAAAGTTCCGTGGAAAAGGTGTTCATTGATGGTGTGGAAGTCTAACTTGATTCAACGCGTATGCGCGTATTTTCGGGTGGTAAAATTTGAAAACAATGCAACGATTGGTTGAATGCGTGCCCAACATTTCAGAAGGGCGCAACAAATCCGTTATTGATGCGGTCGCTCGTGTAGTTGAGACGGTGGAAGGCGTCCGCTTATTGGACGTGGATCCAGGCAAGTCGACCAACCGGACGGTCATTACGTTTGTTGGACCTCCAGAGCACATCGGAGAGGCGGCGGTCCGGTTGATCAAAAAGGCATCGGAATTAATTGATATGCGGAAACACCGGGGAGAACATCCGCGGATGGGAGCAACCGATGTCTGTCCTTTTGTGCCGGTCAGTGGAGTGACCATGGAGGAATGTGTGGCCATTGCCCATGCGGTTGGAAACCGTGTTGGTGAGGAATTGGGAATTCCTGGATATTTTTATGAGGCTGCAGCAACGGTGCCTGCCCGCTCAAACTTGGCCCACTGCAGAAAAGGACAATACGAGGGACTGGGCAAATTGGAAAGCGCAGAGGGCGCTCCGGACTTCGGGCCTGCTGTCTGGAACGAGCAGACACAGCGATCAGGAGCAACGGCCATTGGAGCGCGCGATTTTTTAATTGCCTACAACATCAATTTAAATACGACCAGTTCTCGCCGTGCGAACGCCATCGCCTTTGATATCCGTGAATCTGGAAGGGTGAAGCGTTCCGGCGGACCAGGAAGCGAAATAGCGAAGGACGCTCAAGGAGATCCTGTTCGGATTCCAGGTTCGTTGAAAGCGGTCAAAGGCATCGGCTGGTACATAGAAGAATATGGAATAGCGCAACTTTCTTTGAATTTAACCAACATCCAGGTCACGCCAGTGCACATAGCTTTTGATGAGGCGTGCTCGAAAGCACGGGAACGTGGCATTCGGGTGACCGGCTCAGAATTGGTTGGTTTACTTCCACTGCGGGTGCTCACAGATGCGGCCGATTATTTTTTGAAAAAACAGCAACGGAGCTTGGGAATTCCGGATGTCGAGAAGGTCAAAATAGCTGTAAAATCCCTGGGCTTGGATGATTTAGCCCCCTTTGATGCCAATAAAAGAGTCATTGAATACGTGATCGCTGATTCTGGTCAAACCCCTTTGTTGGATTTAACTTTGGGCGCATTTGCTGAAGAAACAGCGTCAGAAAGTCCCGCACCTGGCGGAGGTTCAGTGGCTGCATATTCCGCTACGATGGGAGTAGCGCTCGCGACCATGGTAGCAAACTTATCTTCCCACAAACGAGGATGGGACAATCGATGGGAGGAATTTAGCATCGTTGCTGAAAATGGGATAAAGCTTCAACAGCAGTTGGCTTTATTGGTTGATGCCGATACAGCGGCATTCAATGCGATCATGGAGGCCTATGGAATGCCGAAGGCTACGGATGCTCAAAAGGCGGATCGGCACGCTGCAATACAAGCAGCCACCAAGAATGCGATTGAGATTCCCATGCAAGTGGCTCGATTGGCTTCCGAATCCATGGACATTGCGCGTCAAATGGCGATGAAAGGAAACCCGAATTCCATTACCGATGCAGGCGTAGGAGCGATGGCGATTCGAACAGGAGTGAAAGGGGCAATCCTCAATGCTCGGGTGAATTTGCAGGATTTGAAAGATGAAAAGTTTGCATCTGAGGTGGAGAAGGAATGTGCCATGTTATCGTCGGCCATTGATGCTTCTGAAACTGAAATTCTAGAGCAAGTGGAGAAAGTACTCAAGGGATAAAGCCGAAGTGGATCGCCCATCTGGATGAATCAAAATTTGTACAATAAAAAAGGCCCGCAAAACTGCGGGCCTTTTTTGGCTTCGTGAGTGAAGTAAGTTTTATCGTGCAACGTTTCGGCGCTCCTTGATTCGAGCAGCCTTTCCAGTCAGTTCACGTAGGTAATAAATTCGCGCTCGACGCACTTTACCTCGTTTGTTGATTTCGATGCTGTCAATCAATGGTGAGCATACGGGAAATACCCGTTCGACACCAATCCCTGAGGCCATTTTGCGTACGGTAAATGTTTCGGTCGTTCCAATGCCGCGACGCTGGATGACTACCCCTTGGAATTTCTGCAATCGCTCCTTGCTTCCTTCAATAATTTTTATCGTCACCGAAATGGTATCCCCGGCTCGGAAATCCGGCCATTCTGGGGTTTCGACCAACTTGCTTGCAATATCCTTGATGCGGTCCATAATCTTCGCTTTTTCGACTCCCGTGAATTGGGGTGCAATATTACAAATAATCCTGGTAGGTTCGGAAGACTTTATCAGGAATCTTTTTGCAATAAATCTGGTCGGCGGGATTTTGTTCGATCATAGGCCTGTTGCTCCATCCATTTTTCAATGGCTGCGTGGTCGCCTGAGCGCAAAATTTCAGGCACTTCCCATCCATTATAATTGGCTGGTCTTGTGTAAATGGGAGGTGCAAGCAAATCGTCTTGAAAGCTATCAGTCAGTGCACTCTGTTCGTCTCCAATCGCTCCAGGAAGTATCCGAACGATAGCGTCTGTGAGCACTGCAGCGGCCAATTCGCCGCCCGATAAAACATAATCCCCAATGGATAATTCCAAGGTAATGACATGCTGGCGCAACCGTTCGTCAATGCCTTTGTAATGACCACAGATCATCATCACATTTCCGCTGATGGACAATTGGTTCACCCGAGCTTGTTTCAACGGTTCACCATCGGGCGTTAAATAAATGATTTCACTGTACGTTCGTTCGGATCGAAGTGCATTCACAGCATCCAATATGGGTTGAATGGTCATGACCATGCCAGCGATGCCCCCAAATGGTTCATCATCTACCTTTTTGTGCTTGTCTTGACTCCAATCTCGAATGTCATGCACACAGATTTCGACGACTCCATTGTCTTGGGCACGTTGGATAATGCTATCTGAAAAGGGGCTTTCGAGCAAATTAGGTACAACCGTCAGGATGTCTATGCGCATGATGAATGGATTGATTCCAAATTTACGGCAAGACCGAATTGGCGAGATAAGGAATCCAATAAACTCGCTTTCAGTTTCTACCTTTGGTATTCAGCAAGAGACGATGAAGGATAGAAAAGAGTACAGCGCAGTTGTTAGTCATCCATTTCATGTATTCAATGGGATATTTTTAACCTTGCCGCTTGACGGGATAAGGCAGACAGGATTGCGTGTGCCGTTGCTGCAAGAGGCATGTGATGAAGGTTTGGAGGATGCGAAAACGCCTGAACAAATACTGAAAGGTTTTTTTGAGTCTCAAGGATTGTCTGAAACCGATGGCCAGGCAGATTTGTTGTTCCGCATTATTCAATACGTAGAGCGGCAAGTTGTGCTTGTAGATGCGCTGGAGGATGCCCGTTACGCGCAGTTGAATGATCTTGGCGGAGCGGAGTCATTGCAGAGTTTCATGCAGCGCATTCGTCGCCATAGGAAGGAAGAGGACCTCAAAGAGTTGCTCAATGAATATGCTGTTCGCGTCGTATTGACCGCTCATCCTACGCAGTTTTATCCAGGAAGTGCCCTCGCCATCATTACCGATTTGGCCAAAGCAATGGAGGAAAACGATTTGGTGAGCATTCGAAAGCTTCTGCATCAGCTCGGTCTTACTCCCTTTTTCCAGTCTGAGCCTCCGACGCCGTTCGATGAAGCCGTTCGTCAAACATGGTACCTCGAAAATGTATTTTACCATGCGGCACCGGAGCTTTATGCTCGGGTGGCTCAGACTCTGGAGGATCCATCAGGTGCTTCGCTCAGTGAAGGACTCATTACGATCGGATTTTGGCCAGGAGGAGACCGCGATGGCAATCCTTTTGTGGATGCAGATACCACATGGAATGTGGCCGAGCGATTGAGGTTAACATTGCTTCGGTGCTACCGGAGAGAGATTCGTGATTTGCGCAGAAGAATTACCTTCAAACATGTAGCAGCGCGTCTCGATCAGTTGCAAGATCGCATTGAATATGCGATGCTTCACCCGGAAAAAATGTCGCTGTCGGTGAAGGACCTGTACAAGGAATTGGATGAAGTTGCGGATTGGGTGTCAAAGCACTCCAACGGCTTGTTTCTCGAAAAAATCCGTGGGTTCCAATTCAAACTTCGTCTTTTTGGATTGCACTTTGCGAGTTTAGACATCCGGCAAGATAGCCGTGTGATCCAACATGCTTTGGACGAAGCGCTTGCTGCCTGCGAAGTGGATGTGGATGCATTTAGAGCCCAATCAACCGAAGAGCAGGTGGATGCTCTGCTTGGTCAACAATGGGAAGGAGCGGTTGATCATCTTGAAGTTGAGCGTCACAACGACATCATCGCTTCGTTCAGAACCATGGCCAAAATTCAAGCCTTCAATGGCCCTCGTGCATGTCATCGGTTCATCATTAGCAATTGCCGAGGTGTTCTAGATGTTGCGGCTGTAGCAGCCTTGGCCAGAATGGCGGGTGTGAGTAAAACGTTGGAATTGGATATCGTTCCGTTGTTTGAGACCATTGCTGATCTGGCCCGCTCAGAATCAGAAGTACGAGAGATGTACCGCCATCCGGCTTATCGGTCCCATCTCCAAACCCGCGGAGACCGTCAAACGGTGATGTTGGGATTTTCAGATGGGACGAAGGACGGCGGGTATCTGCAAGCCAACTGGTCCATATTCGAAGCGAAGCGCAACCTGACTCGGCTATCACGGGATTCAGGTGTGACGGTGCTGTTTTTTGATGGCAGAGGAGGGCCACCCGCACGTGGGGGAGGAAATACGCATCGGTTTTATGCATCGTTGGGATCGGATATTGAGAATAAAGAAATTCAAACGACCATTCAAGGTCAAACGATCAGCTCGAATTTTGGCATTCCCAAGTCCGCAGGTTTTAACTTGGAACTCCTTCTGACAGCTGGACTCCAGAGTCGAATCTTTGATGATGCCCAAACGCAAATTAGCCAAGATCAAGGTGATCTCATCGAGCTATTGGGGTCCAAATCTTTCGCTCATTACACGGCGCTCAAGGAGCACCCTGAATTCATGAATTACCTCACAAAGTGGGGGACATTGAAGTATTATGGTGAAACGAACATTGGCAGCCGGCCAACCAGCAGATCCAAGGATGGACCGTTGAATTTCAGCGATCTCCGTGCGATTCCATTCGTAGGTTCCTGGACGCAACTCAAGCAGAACGTTCCCGGGTTTTTTGGATTAGGTTCGGCACTGGAGTGGCTCGATTCAGAAGGTCGAATCGAAGACGCTAGCGCCTTGTACAGGGACAATGCCTTCTTCCGTGCATTGATCGAAAACAGCATGCAGAGCATGATGAAAAGTGATTTTCGGCTGACGGCACACCTCGAGGCGGATCCACAGTTCTGCGGGATTTGGACCATGATTCGTGATGAATTTGAGCGTTCAAAGAAATGGGTGCTCTTCATTTCTGGGCAATCTACCCTTATGGAACGAAACCCGCACATTCGCGAGAGCATCGCCTTGCGGGATGACATCATCCGTCCGCTCTTGATTATCCAGCACTTTGCCCTTGGCCAGTTGGCAGCAAAGGAGGAGTCTACAAATTGGGATGCCAAAGTGCTCAACCGTTTGATCGTCAGATCGATGTTCGGAATTATCAACGCCAGCCGAAACGCAGTGTAAGATTTGGTCCAATAAAAGCGGCCCCTTTCGGAGCCGCTTAAATTTTTGAATCACGTGTTGATTAGCGTAAACCGCTGACCAGGTCCATTTCTTCAATCAAGTTGTTGGCTCCAGCAAACTTGTCCAGTATCCACATGACATAACGGATGTCAACGGAGATGGTTCGTTGCAATTCAGTTTCAAAGGCGATGTCTCCGCTCATAGCTTCCCAGTTGCCATCAAAAGCACAACCGATGAGGTCACCATTGGCGTCCAGTACGGGCGAGCCTGAGTTGCCTCCTGTGATGTCTGTCCCATGAATGAAGCACACGACGAGTTCCCCTGATTCATCTGCGTAAGGTCCAAAGTCTCGGCTACGGATTAATTCATCCAGCGCGTCTGGAACGACAAATTCAGGGTTGGAGTTGTCCTTTTTTTCCAACACACCATTGGCCGTGGTGATGAAGTCGTAATTCACCGCATCAGCAGCTTTGTATGGGGCTACAGCGCCATAGGTCAGCCGCATGGTGGAGTTCGCATCGGGAGCGATGGCTTGGCCGGCATCCATTTCACGGAGGCCTTTGACGAACAAACGGTAGCCGCGGTTAAATTTATCTTCCGCAGGATTGGACATTCCAGCGAAGTATGTTTGGATGGCACTGTTGCCTACGATGATGCCGAGATCCTTATCCAGTTGTTTTTGGTCGGGATTTGCAATGAATGCAGCACAACGGCCTGCATCGACCAAAAAGCTATTGGCATACATCTTATCCGCAAATTGACTGAAATCATTTTCTGACATCATGCGCACACCCATGTACTTCCTTGACACTAACTCAAAAAACGAGGGGTGGTAGGCTGGGTCGATGTCGTCACGGAATTTGGACATCAGATTTACAAACAAATCACGGTCAGTCGCTTGGTCATATTCTTTAAAAAATCCATTTGCAAAGTCGCTCATAGCCGCTTGTGTGGCTGCAACTTCTTCGGCCTTATCGCTGAATAATCCACCAGCCATCCGAGCAAAGCGGAAGGAAAATAACGTAATATCACAGCCAATGAGCCCAGCTTCCAACGCATAAACCTTGCCCTGAACACTCGGGTCTGTGTCTTCGTAGTATGACTGAATCAAGTCCAACGCCTCTCCGTATTCAGTTTTGCGGTCTTCGTTTTCGTTGACCCATTTGGTGAAGCGTTCTTCCAACGTGGCTTTCTTGGCTTCTACATCTAACCGCTTCAACCCTTTGGACTGACCGATGTAGTATTTCCAGTAGTTGGCCGCTTGTGCATACTTGGCCGCGTATTGAATGCGCACGGCTGGATCTGCGTCCATGTGTTCCTTCATTGTCTTTAGCTTCAAATCACGCACGTCGACAACGGAAGGGTTGTAGAGGCGCAGTGCTTGATCAATGCCCCAGCTGCTGAGGAACCGGTCCGTGCTTCCGGGGTAGCCCATGATCATGGTGAAGTCCCCTTCGGACACACCGTCCATCGAGATGCGCAAATGTCGCTTGGGCTGGTAAGGCACGTTGGAGTCACTGAAGTCAGCGGGTTCGTTATCAGTACCCGCATAAATACGCAACATGGAGAAGTCTCCAGTGTGTCTTGGCCACATCCAGTTGTCGGTGTCGCCTCCGTATTTTCCTACGCTTTCGGGCGGAGCCGCAACCAAGCGAATGTCACGGTATGTTTTATATTCGAACAAGTAGAATTCGTTGTCGTAGTAGAAACTTTTGAGTTGGAGTTCTTTTTCTCCATCTGCATTCATCTCCTCCATCAGTGCTTTTCTTGCCTCGGAAATGGCCGCATTTCGATCGTCTTCGTTCATCTCCATTGTGACATTAGCGAGCATGCGTTCCGTGACATCATCGATGCGGACCAGGAAGCTAATGACAAAGTCATCGATGTGCTTTTCCTGGTCGAATGCCTTCGCAAAAAAACCATCCGTGAGGTAATCATTTTCTGTGGAGCTAAACCCTTGAATTGCATCATAGGCGCAGTGATGATTGGTCAAGACCAAGCCTTGGGATGAGATCACTTCACCCGTGCACGACCCTCCATTCAATCGAACAATCGCATCTTTGAGGCTTGCGTTGTTGATGTCATAAATTTCTTCTGCTGTCAAATTGAGTCCCATGCCTTCCATTTCGGCCATGGTAATGCGATTGAGCATGTTGACCAGCCACATGCCTTCGTCGGCTTTGGCAGGCAATGAAGTGCTGAACATGCTGATGACCAGCAATAAAATCGTTGTTTGCTTCATGTTTATTCAAGGTTAGTTTTCGTGTTCGGAATCCAATTGAGCGAAGCCATGGATTCATCCAAAAGAGTATACAAAGTACTCAGATCAGGGCCTTTGTATCGGTTGGTAACTGATTTGCCGTAGAGGATTGTAATGGTCGAAGGCAAGTCCGTGATGCGCGGATTGTCATAGAGATCCTTCATTATGAGGTAGGAAGATTTATCAATGGAAGATTCGACTTGACTATTCCAGACCTGCGCCGTTTTACTTAAATCCGCGGTGTAATTGCCTGGTTTTAATTGCCCAAGAGCTCCTTCGCGAAATGGCCGCGTGATTTCCATTTCACACATTCCATTCGGAAGGACATGAAAAATGAATGCAGGGCAAGGACCAAAACACAGGGTCTTCTCGTAGATGACTTCCTGAAAGGAATGGGCGGATGCATCTTTCTGAACAGAGCAGCCTGTGAACGCGCAAGCAGCGCTTATGGTCAGGATCAGAAGGAGTCGACTCATTTCCTGGATTTTTTCTTGGCTTTGATTTCCTTCGTTTTATCTAATTGCTCTTTCTGCATTTGCTCCAAACGTTCTTGGAAGCTGGATTTTTTGCGCGGCTTTGCCTTATTGGCCTCAATCTTTTCCCGGATCTTGTCCTCATCGATCAGAAATTCCTTGATGAGTAACATCTGTCCGATGCTGATTACGTTGGCTGTCAAATAGTACAAGCTCAATCCCGACGCGAACTGGTTGAAAAAGAACAACATCATGAAGGGAAAAAACTGTTGGATGACCTTCATGTTGGGCATGCCCGGTTGCTGCGGTTGGGGCGGCTGATTGGCCATGGTCATGCGCATGTAGAAGAACGTACTAATTGACATGAGCAAGGTGAAACCGCTAACATGAGCTCCATAAAACGGAATGGAGAATGGCAGATTGAAGATGCTGTCAAATGCTCCGAGGTCATCCGCCCATAAAAAGGATTGGCCGCGCATTCCAATGTTTGCAGGAAAGAAACGGAACATAGCGTATAGGACCGGCATTTGCAGCAAGGCTGGAACACAGCCCGCTAAAGGGTTGACTCCCGTTTGGCGGTACAGCGCCATCGTGGCTTGTTGCTTCGCCATGGCATCGTCTTCATGTTTCTTGTTGAGCTCCTCGATTTCGGGTCTCAACACCTTCATTTTAGCCGAGGACATGAAGTTTTTCCAGGTAATAGGGGATAGGGCCAATTTGATGATCAAGGTGATGACCAAGACGATGAGTCCAACTGATCCTATTTTGGAAGCTAAAAAGTCATACAGCGGCAAAATGACATTCCGGTTGACCCAGCCAAATATCCACCAGCCATAATCGATGATTCGGTCGGCCTCTTCAAGCTCCAGTGATTCCAACGCGTTTTGCTCGTTGGGTCCAAAATAGAATTGAAAATTACTCGCGACGGCCGTTCCTATTCGTTGAGGCTCAAAAGGCAAGCGTGCACTGTAAAGCATAGTGACAGTCGAATCTTCTTCAGGCACAGTAGTGGTGAGTTCTGCACCGGCCATGAAGTCACCATCATGATGAACCAATGCCGAGAAAAAATTCTGCTTGAAGGCCATCCATTCAAGGGGTTCCTCCGTGATAAGATCTTTGCTTTGACCATCCGTCAAGTAATCCCGGCCTAATCCCACTTCCTTGAAGTAGATGCTGCTGTGCTGTCGTTCCCAATCCAGTCCTTTTTCATTGGGTATTCCTGCCGCATTCCAGTCCAGCGTGAAGGATTCACCAAGTTGTGTTCCGAAGCCTTCGAACGAGAGTGTCGAGGATAACTCGTTCCCGTTCAGTTCGTGCTCCCATCGGATCACTTGGCCTTCAACCGAGCGACTGACCAATGCCATGCTATTTTCACGGTCGGCCTCCATTTCGAAATGCAAATCACTCAATTGCATCACCCGGTTGACGTCATCGAATTCAAATTCAATGTCCATTGAACTGGCATCTGCATTCCACAGGGCTATCGGCTCTTCAGAGTTATACCTGTTGTAATCTTTCAGTTTTGCTTCCACAGGAACGCCACCGCGACTGCTAAAGGTTAACGCTGTTGCATCGGACTCCAGGACATAGGATTGTTCTTGACCGAGCGCAGCGGTGGCCAATTGACCAAAGCGTTGAACGAGGTTGGGATCCATTCCTTCTGACAGTCCGCTTACAGGGACTGTTTCCGTTCTGAGTTCTGCTTGAAAGGCAGCTTCTTCTGCTGAGGAAATACTATCGAGACGGGCCTCTTCGATCAAGCGTTCTTGTTCCGCAATGGCGGCGATTCGATCTTCCTCAGTCGGGGCTGTGTACCAGATGTATCCGATGTACAAAAGGACCATCAGGACGATGCCGATAATTTGATTTTTATCCATATTCGGGTGCGAAGTTAGGTGAATTAGCGGGCTGGTGTATTACCAATGAATTTGACCTTCTCCATTCCAGATTCCTTTGGCTTTCATGAAGGCTTCAATCAATTCCCTTACGCACCCTTTTCCTCCTGGTATTTGACTGACGTATGAACATGCCGAGAATACGTCCTGTGCAGCATCACTTGGACAACAGCTGAGCCCCACAGCCTTCAATGCGGGAATATCGGGCATATCGTCTCCCATGTAGGCCATGTGCTCAAGTGGGATGGCATGGCGGTCTGAAAGGTCGCGAAGAACGGCAAGTTTGTCATGACTTTTGAGATGAACTTCTTCAACTCCCAAACCGCGCATTCGTTCCTCAACACTTGGCTCTCTTCCTCCCGTAACAATGGCGAGAGGAACACCTTGCTTGCACGCCCACTGGACGGCGAATCCATCTTTGGCATGTCCTTGGCGCAGCATGGTTCCGTCTGAATCAATGAGGATGGTTCCGTCGGTGAAGATTCCGTCATAATCAAAGGCCAATAGGCGGATGGATTCAAATTGATCGGGAGTATACATAAAAGTCTAGTGAGTTTGAGGATGGTGGGATTGGATGCTCTCGGTGAGAATGCGGTAAAGGATCGCTAAGTCTGGTTTGTCCTTGAGGCTGTCAAGGTGAGCTTCAATGACCTTTTGGTCATTTCGTATGGCCGGACCAGTTTGGTGTTTCGCTGATTCTCCGTCCAGAGCTCGCTGCGATGCAACGGAAACCAAGGGTTGCATTAATTCCCAAGGTACACCGGCTTCTTCGCAGAACTCCTGAGCCAATGCGAAGAGGTGATTTGAGAAATTCGAGGCAAAAACCGCGGCCAAATGTGTCCGTTGTCGATTGGACTCTTCGAGGGGAATAACGGTGGATGATATCCAGGATGCTATTGCTCTTCCGTATTCGAGGTCCTCTGAGTTTTGGGCCGTGATCACGAGCGGAATGGTTGATACAGTTTCGGGTGCATGGGCTTGAACACTCTGCACCGGCCAAATCACGGCACCGTTTGCGGGATCTGCCAATGATCCACTGAAATGAATTCGAAAAACTCCGCTAGGGATTTGATCTAGAATCCCTGAAATCGCGTCATCACTGACCGCGATCAATGCGATATTGATGTCGTTCGGTAGTTGGCTGCAGTCTTCCAAGCATGCCGCATCCCGCGTTGAAAACCCTTCAGGAATTTGACAGGATCGGTTGCAAAATGCTCCTATGGTCAGGCCACGGGATTCCCATGCGCGGCCTAGGGATGTTGCAACACGACCATTGCCTATGAGGACTGCGCGAAGAGAATCAATCATGCGGTGGCATTGATTTTCTATCCCGTTTGTATCGGCTCCAGATGGCAAGGGCAGTTCCCATGGCCATCAGCACGCACCCAAACCACAATACGTTGATGAGGGGAAACATGACGGCCTGCATGACCACAAAATCTCGACGAACTGATTCGTGCTCCCACACTGTCATATCTAGCGATTCTTCCGTCGGATCAAAAGATTCGATGCGCATTTTAATGCCGAATCTTTCTGCCTCGTATAGATCAGGAATAATTATGCTGTCTCGCACGATGTAGAGCGGTTCATGCAGCTGGCGGGCCGTTTTGTTTTTCAGACGCACGCACGCTGCAATGCCGATGTCTTTTTCCAACAATCCACGTGCAGGCTTCTCTTCATTGGTTATAGCTCGCAAGCTATCAATGGTCATGAGGGTGTGACCGATGAGCATGCTGTCACCAACTAGCATCGTATGCGTTCGGCCTCCCATCCATCCTTCTTCATCTGTTTCAGGAGGCGTAACGCGTCCCCATTTGATGTGGGTATACAAATCCTTGTGAAGCCAGTGTCGCGTATCCGGTTCTGGGGCATTGCCCATTTGCTCGTTGAGTTGGATGCGAGGCTCCAGAGTAAATTGCTTTGGACCTGCAGTTCCTGATTTCCAAATTTGGGCTTCGGCTGCTTGACGTTCATTTGGAAAGGGAATGAACATCCAGTGGTCTTCCATGTCCTCTGAGAACTGGGCCGACGCGACATGCGATTCGAGAGCTTCAAAGACCATTCCATCAAAGAAAACGACATCACCCGGAGCATAATTGTGTGGCGCTTTTTCGAAGTAGTCCATTCGGAACTTGACATGAATACCTTCTTGATATCGATCGCGGTAACTCACGAAATAAGGTCCTAATGGAAGCGTGTCACCTTCCATGATGAGCAAGTCCTCACGGTTGTTGAGCTCTTCGTTCAGTGTGCTAATATCTCCGATTTGATTTTGTGAGATGATGGCCTTTTGGCTTGTACTCAGCACAGCACCAAATATCACCAAGCCAAAACCCACGTGGGCCAGCGGAGAGCCAATTTTGCTCCAATGTCCTTTGGCTTTTCGAAAGAGGTAATCCCCGTTGGAAAACACCGCGAATGCAGCAGAAAAAAGTAAAACAACACGAGGCAATTCCCACCATTCAAATGGAAAAAGAGCGACTAAGACTCCTGAAACAAGTATACTGAGGGATAAAGAAAGGATGAGCGATCTGCCGACTTGGGCTACATTGGACTTCTTGTATTTCAGCCATTGAGCGAGCCCCATGGTTCCCATGATGAGAATGGCCAAAGGAACTTGAACGAGGTGGTAAGTTTGATCCAAGTCTGTTCCTGGTGCGAGGTTGTGTTTGCTCAAATCGGTCAAAAGTGAGCTGTTCCATTCAGCTCCCAACTTGGATAAGATGGGCCCAAGCGGTTCGAGGAACTGGTTGAATACCGGTAAACTGGTTTGCCATGTGATATGAGCTGCGCTGACCAGGAAAAGAAGGCTACCAACAAACATCCAAAATTCGCGGCTCCAAACGGATTCTTCCTCCGATGATCGCTCAAAATCAGTGCGATAAGCCTTGATGGTTGTAAAAGTTAGAGCCAAAAGAAAAACGGCGATGGCCTCGATGACGTACCCTTTTAAAGCAATAACGGTAAGCGCGACTGCGAGGATGGCCATTCCGCGTCGCCACTGCACGGATTTAAGGAGCAAGATGTGGGCAAACCCGACAAAGCTGAGCACATACACAAGCAACTGAGGGAGGATGCCGCTATCAACAAAACTGTGGACGGAAGTATCTCCGAGAATACCAGACTTGGTCAGGAACGTGCTGTAGAGCACCAGCAGAAAAGAGATGAGCAAAAAATAGAAGGTGCTGAAAAGCGCCATCGGAGATTTTTTGTTGCGGTTGATGAGCAACAGGTGTGTTCCGGCGACCAAGGTCAGCCAAGGCACGAGGGAGGAGTTTTCAACTGGATCCCATGCCCAGAATCCCCCAAAACTCAGTGCTTCATATGCCCAAGCGCCGCCCATCAGGATTCCTGTGCCCAAGATGCCGATTCCAAATACGCCCCAACGTAACGCCGGCGTCATCCAAGACCGGTCATCCCGCTGAGTCAATCCTGCTGCCGCAAATGCGAAGGGCACCGAAGTTGCTGCAAATCCTAGAAAAAGGGTGGGAGGATGAATGGTCATCCAATAATTTTGAAGCAAAGGGTTGAGTCCTTGTCCGTCCTGGAACATGGGGAACGAGGTGAGGTAATCCAAACGTCCCGTCCACGGTAATCCCCAATTATTAGGTGCTTCGCGAAGCAATAAAAATGGATCAAGCCCAAGTTGGAAGTCTCCAAAATATATGCCCAGCAGCATGGAAGACAAAAACAATTCAATCCCGCTTAACGTTGCCATGACCTTCGCACTCCAGCGGGTCGTGGTGCGGAGTAAAATCAAACCGAGGACATTGTGCCAAAACATCCAGAGTAAAAATCCTCCTTCTTGTCCACCCCAAAACGCACTAAAAATGAAACGCATGGGCATTTCATTGTTGAGGTGTTTCCAGATGTACTGAAACTCATATCTGTGCGCTCCGAACAGCGCAAAAATCAGCGCGATACTCGCAAATGTGGAGATCGCATGCAGTTGAAATGCGCGCTTACCTATGTGATTCCATTCCTTCAGAAAACTGACCACTGCTACGAAAGAAGCCCCAAAAGCGAGCGCAATGAGCGTTCTGCCTAAGAAGGCGACTTCAGTCCATTCTCCGATGTATTCAGGGCTCATTTAAGATTCGCCTTGTGTGTCCTCGGATAAGAGGACGTGATTGTTCTCGTTGTACTTTGAGGGACATTTCATCAGCATTTCTGTTGCATGAAATTCACCGTCGACTGCACTTCCATAAAGATCAATGGATTCGCTATTTTCCAGACCGGTTGGTTTTGGCTGATTCAGCACGACGCGTTGTGTTTCACCGGCAACATCGACCATATGAAATGTTGTTTTGGTGGGGTCAACTTCTGGTTCGTAGACCACGGGATAATCCCGATTCAATGTTCCGGAAACCTTGCATTCTTCCCCGGGTGTTGCTGCTGCCTCGGCGAAATTCACGCTTCGACTGGTGCTTATGAAGGTGGCGATGAAAGAGCCAATTAACGCGCCGATTAAGAGCAAGCTGATAATATGGGTTCTCTTCATGATGACTGGTTTTGGGAATCATTCAATTTTTCATCCAATGAATCGTTCATGCGTTGAAGGCGTGTTTCCATCCGAACCAGCCAATATCCCAATCCTGCAAGGATGATCAAGGCGACTCCTGCAACAACCATGGCTTTACCGCTTCCAAAAAAGAACCCTTCAAGGGGATTGATCTGTAAAAACATATGACTCATTTTATCGCAATTGACGCAGTTTTCTTTCGACGATGGACTCTTTTAATCGAATTTGGTACATCCACGTTCCGAGCATCATCCAGCCGAGAACGGCGGGATAAAAAACAGCACGCAAAGAACTGTCCAAATCGTAACTATTGAACCCCGGGTTCCCACCCTTACCTGGATGCAAGCTTTCAGAAAAACGAGGCAAAACCATCAGGAGAATGATCAAGATCACAAAGGCGAACAAATTGTAGACAGAGGAGAGGCGTGCCCTCAAACGCACGTCTTGAATCGTAGCCCTTAAGATCAGATAACCTGCGTAAACGAGCACAGTCACCAGCGCACCATTCAATTGCGGATCATCCACCCACCATGCGCCCCAGGTGTAACGCGCCCACAAGCTACCCGTGATGAGCCCCAACGTTCCAAATAGCAATCCGATTTGTACACTGGCTTCTGCTTTGGCATCGAAGTTCAAGTCATTGGCAGAAGACAATTGACGAATGGATGCGACAAAGCCAATCCCCATCAATAAGAACATCGTGAACCACATGGGAACGTGCAGCATCAAGTTGCGGATCGTCTCCACAATTCGGGGTTGATAGGGGAAGTGAAACGGCAGTTCGGCCAGAAATTCAGAGATTTCAGGATTGTCCCAGGCGGCTTGCTCGTTGATGAATCGATCGCTCAAAAAAAGGCCGTTTTCCAAAAGCAGTGTTCCGTCTATCGGATGCGTAACAAGCACATCCCATGACTTGGATGGGACCGTGTACGGCAAGTCCATTCCAACAAGGGCATGTGTAGCGTCGATGACTTCGATCAATGGCAATGCAGCGAGTTGATTGCCGTGACGCAACACCACCGTCAGGTTTTCAGGAGTTTCCGACCAATGGGTGCCAAATCCAGTGAGTGCATACACGGGAACTTGATGCTCGACTCCCACCACCAAATCGGCTGTTTTGGTGTCGGTCAACTCAAGCAAGCCCGGCCCTAGTGGTACGAGAAAGATCATGCAGAGCACATACCCCAAGAGGGCCAATCCACCTATTTTCCAGCTGCGTTGAATCATCGCTTTTTACTCACGCCAAAGGTAAGGGAAGAGGATGTACCCAAGGGCAGTAAACCCCCCGGTTAAAGTTGCCAAAAAAAGCAAGTGATGAGCTGTGTCTCCAAAGGCTATGCCTTTCATGATATCCATTCCATAGCGCGTTGCAACTAAAATAACAGGAATGATCAAAGGCAATCCGAGGACGGCAATGAGGCTGAACCCCCCGCCAGCGCGCGTTGCCAAAGCTTGAATCATTGCGAGCAGTGAAGCCAAGGCAAGCGCAGTTGCTTCAATCCCAATAAAAAAATAAAAGATGCCATTGCCCACAAATGGATCCAATCCCAAAAACAGGAGGAATGCGGCGAAGATGAGGGCGCCGAGTGCCAACAGCATCAAACTGTAATAAACGATTCTGGCTAAAAGCCAGTTTTGTGGTCGTACGGTATGCAGAAGAAAACTGCGCATTTCCGGTGCATCATCTGCCCAAGGTTTCGACACGGCATTGAAGGCCGTAAAAAGTAAGACCACCCAGGCCAAAGCATTCCAGCTTTCGCGCTCAGCATGCATGCCCGTCGCTTGATAACACGTATATACTGCAGCTATTGCGAACACTGCAAGTCCAGCAATGCCATGTTTATTCCGCATCTCTACACGAATTGCGTGCTGGACCAAAAAGCGGATGTCTGCGACACGGCTCATTGTTTGGATGCATTTGAAGTTTTGACCAAGGCCATTGGTTTGGCGATCACCTGAAAGAGCCGCGCCATATTTCGCGCATCTTCAATGGCCCGATGTTGAGTCCCTTGGTAGGACAGCCCCTCCATTTCCATGGCAGATTTGAGTCCGATTTGGTTTTTACTGCCCTTCCATTTGCTATAGTGATGTTGCAAGCATGCATGGTACCGAAGCCATGGTAGGTCCATATCATGTAAATCGCCATCGCTCAATAGTTGCCTCTTGTCGAATTCACCCCAACTCATAAGAACCGCACGGTTATCCTGGGGGGCGATCCAATCTTCAAAGTCCTCAATGGCCTCGTCGAAATGAGGTGCTCCCTCAATATCCGATTGGGTAATGCTGGTCAGTTGAGTGCAAAACTTGGAAATCTCAGGATGCAGGGTAGGGCGGACAAACGCACAAAACTCATCGATGATCCTTAATGATTCATCCACTTTCACAGCTCCTATTTCTATTACCTCCACACGTTTTGGCGCACGACTCCTCCAACAAGTCGCTTCGAGGTCATAAATGATAAACTGCCGATCTTCCATGCAAGTTCAAAGATACTTGATTCCGAGGTAGGCGCTGTACCTTGCTTGCATGGTAACCCACAGATACCCAGAACGGATAGTGGTGTTGACGGGAGCAGGCATGAGCGCCGAAAGTGGCATCGAGACGTTCCGCGGTGCCGGAGGATTGTGGGAGGGATACCGATTGGAAGAAGTGGCAACACCGGAAGCTTGGACGCGTCAGCCAGAGATGGTTCGTAGATTTTACAATGAGCGGCGCAGGAACTTGATGCAATCGGAACCGAACAAAGGCCACGAATTGCTGGCTGAATGGCAATCAAGGACTTCCGTGCAGATTATCACTCAAAACGTCGATGATTTGCATGAACGAGCGGGTTCGAAGGACGTACTTCACTTACACGGGGAGTTGATGAAATCCCGTAGTTGCGGACCGAATGCATCAATCATGGACATGGTAAAGTGGGAAATGACTTCGAATGATCGCTGCCCTGATGGGTTTCCAATTCGACCACATATCGTCTGGTTTGGTGAGCCAGTTCCTAATATGAGTGAAGCGATAGAAAAGGTGAGGAGTGCAGATTGCCTTGTCGTGATTGGAACTTCGCTGCAAGTGTACCCGGCAGCTCAACTTGCTTTTGAGGCAGACGACCAAGCGCGCATTCACCTGATTGATCCGCAAGCTGAAAGCCTCAATCAAATGGGGGCTAAAATCTGGCCCATGAAGGCATCTGAGGGTTTGAAAGAGCTCGACCAAAAATGGTTTGGTCGGAGGGACTCATTGATTTAGATATGCCTCTCTAGGCAGAAGGCTTTCCCCTTTTGCGCCAAGCACCCGAATCATTGCCTGGTGACGTCACTTTTGAATGAGAGATTCCCGCGGTCGTGTTCCGGTTGGTCAAAGCAACGGCTAATTCAGCGAGCGATTCTTTGGAGAGCATTCCTGGCCGCTCCATTGCTTTGGGGCTAAAGAACTGTTCGACAAAATGGGTGTCAAAATTACCGGATCTAAAGGAAGGATGATCAATGGCAAAACGTCCAAAATCCAATGTTGTGCGAACGCCAACCACGTGGTAGTCATCAATGGCACGTATGCACCGATCAATGGCCGTTTGTCGGTCATCCGCATGAACAACTAGTTTCGCGAGCATTGGGTCATAATGTATGACGACTTCCTGACCTTCTTCGACGCCATCGTCCACGCGAATTCCCGGTCCTACAGGAGGGCGATAAAGTGTCAATTGCCCTGTATCAGGCATAAATCCCTCGCTCGCGTTCTCTGCATACACCCGGATTTCAATGGCATGTCCCCGTATGCTCAATTCATCTTGTTTAAAAGAGAGAGGGTGGCCTTCCGCAATGCGAATTTGTTCGCGGACCAAGTCGACATTGGTAATGCATTCCGTAACCGGATGCTCCACCTGCAGTCGGGTGTTCATTTCAAGGAAGTAAAAACGATGCTGATCGTCCAATAAAAACTCCACAGTCCCGGCACCAACGTACCCGCAGCTTCGTGCTACCTCAACAGCACTTTGGCCCATCTTCTCTCTCAGTTCCTCTGAAAGTACCGCCGATGGCGCTTCTTCCACAACCTTCTGATGGCGCCGCTGGATACTGCATTCACGTTCAAATAGGTGCACCACGTTACCGTGCTGATCTGCTAAAATTTGAACTTCGATGTGCCGAGGAGATGTGACGAAGCGTTCGATGAAAACAGCCCCATCGCCAAAGGCGTTGACAGCTTCAGAAACAGCTCGTTCAAAGCTGTTCTCCAATTCTTTGGCTTCGCGAACGATTCGCATTCCTTTGCCTCCTCCTCCGGCGCTGGCCTTAATCAACAAAGGATATCCGATGGATTCGCCTACTTCAAGTGCTTCTTGAGGTGTATGAACGGGGTGGTCTGTTCCAGGTACCAAAGGCACACCGAAAGGTTTGACCGTTTCTTTAGCGGTGAGTTTGGACCCCATCGTCTCAATGGCGTGGGGTCTTGGACCAATGAACCTGATGCCCGCTGATTCTACATCGGATGCGAATTGGGCGTTTTCTGAAAGAAATCCATATCCAGGATGAATGGCATCCGCACCAGTGGACTTTGCGGCATCAATGATTTTTGAGCCCAAAAGATAACTTTCGGAAGAAGCGGCAGGGCCGATGTGAACCGCTTCGTCAGCGAACCGAGAAAAAACGGAATCTTTATCAGCATCTGAGTAAACGGCAACTGTTTTGATGCCCATTTCCTTCGCCGTGCGCATGACCCTCAAAGCAATTTCGCCGCGGTTTGCGATCAAAATTTTTCGAATGGGATGGGGGACAATCGGGTTCAAAATCAAAGGGGGAAAAAAGGGCAAGCGATTCCTATCGCACCGCTACAACCGTCTACCCTTGCTGCCTTCCGGCCCTGGGGGAGTCGACGGGAGCTGGTCGTAAGAGACTTGCCCCCGGCAAAGATACCATCAAAATAGTCGTTGCACTACCTTGCAGGCATGAAAATCCCACTCTTCGCATGGCAACATGGTGCAGCAGCAGGTGCAATGATGATCCTGCTCAAGCTAGCCTCCTATATAATGGGAGTAGAGATGATGCTGAATCAATGGGTATCGTTTGCTTCATTTGCTCTAGTCTTAGCCGGTATGCTGATGGCGGTCACAGCTACGCGTAAAACAGAAGGTGGGTTTATTTCGTTTGGCAGGGCATTCTTGGTTGCGTTCTCTGCTGCGGCCATCTCGACATTGCTGGTCTTGCTTTTGGATTTGGTCCTCGGAACACTTGTCGATCCTCAATTGAACGAGAAAATTTTGCGTGTGACAAAACAATCGTGGGAAGATTCTGGGATGTTGAGCTTGATCCCCAAGGCGGAGTTGGAGGGAGTGCTCGCACAATTAAAGTGGACATTGCAACCAATGGGTCAAAGTGTGAGTTGGCTGCTTGGCTTGGTGTTTTGGTCAATTGTCGCTTTGATTGTCGGTGCGATTATGAAACGAATTGATCCGCAACAATTTTGAAACAAAAGGGAGATCAGTCCGTAAACCTGACCATATGAAAGACGGAGAAAAAGAAATCTCGATAGTTGTTCCGCTGTTCAATGAAGAGGAGAGTCTGGCAGAGTTGAAGGCTTGGATTGATGACGTGCTCAAGGATCGCGCTTACGAAGTGATATTTGTGGATGATGGCAGCCGTGATAATTCATGGCCCATTATTCAAAAATTGGGGGCGGATGATCCTGATCAGGTCGTTGGAATTCGGATGGCTAGGAATTACGGGAAGAGTGCGGGTTTGCAATTGGGGTTTCAAGCGGCAAAAGGGAAGGTGGTTATTACCATGGATGCTGATTTGCAAGACTCTCCCGAGGAAATTCCAGAATTGGAACGTAAAATTCTTGAGGAGGGATTTGATTTGGTAAGCGGTTGGAAAAAGAAACGTCATGATCCGCTCACTAAAACCATTCCAACTCGGCTTTACAATGCGGCTACGCGATGGGTGAGCGGAATTCGTCTGAATGACTTCAATTGCGGATTGAAGGCTTATCGCCTGGAAGTGGTCAAAGCAATTGAAGTTCAAGGTGAGATGCATCGGTACATTCCTATTCTGGCCAAGAGTGCGGGGTTTGATCGCATTGGCGAACAAGTCGTTCAGCATCAGGCGAGAAAGTACGGTAGCTCGAAGTTTGGCGTGGAACGCTTTGTCAATGGCTTTTTGGATTTGATGACCATCGGATTCATGATGCGCTTCTCTCGAAAACCCATGCACTTTTTCGGTGCGCTGGGGGCTCTAATGGCGTTGATCAGCTCAATCGGATTTGGTTGGATTCTGGTCAGTAAATTGATTTCGATTGGGCAGGGTATGCCTTCACGAAACATCACGGAACTGTCCACATTTTACATTTCTCTCACGGGGATCATTTTGGGTGTGCAGTTCTTTTTGGCTGGATTTATCGCAGAAATGACATCGCGCAATGATGCCAAGCGCCATTCTTACCAGGTGTCTGAAAACGTCAATCGGCCCTAGAAGGGCCGATTGAGTCTTTTTGAATAGAAGTTGCCTTTTTGGGCTCGTAACCGTCTCGTCCTACCTGACCATGATGGATGTGTGCGCCGATTGCCGTCCCTGCATTCCAATGATGTTGTACATGCCTGCTTCAAAAGATGACGTATTCAATATCCAGTTGGAAGCGCTGGCATTGGGGACGAAAGCATATTTAGAGACCAGACGACCGGTCACATCGCGTACTTCGATTTCAATGGGTAAGTGCTCGTCCCAACCTTGACCGTTGAGGTTGGTTTCAATCTCTGTTGGATTGGGGTAGGGCGCAAATCCAATGGGATCAGGAAATTCAAACGGTGATCCACCTGTTCCAATTTCCTCACAGTCCGTGTTAATGCCCAAATTCATGGATTCCATAAACCCGTCTTCCATGGTCGCTGTGGTCATGAGTTCGCCGTCCATCCAAACTTCAATCCAGCCTCCATTCCATCCGTCTGCGTTCATGTCCCACATGGTAACCTCGTAGCAGTCATCTGCAAGGCAAGCGGTATACGTATGTGTTGTGTTGCTTGCATAGAACCCAGCTTCGATATTGCCGCCTGCCGCATCGGTTCCATCACTAAGGTTCCACCCGAGGCTGTTTCCATCTTCCAATGTTACGGTCACAAACGTGACTTCATTGGTCGGACAGAATGCGAATTCGCACGAGCCGTCATCTTCTGTGGCGATGGGATTAAAATTGATTGCGCCTTCATCGGTGCATCCTACAAAAGGATCCGGCTGGTCACCGCAATCTGCACCAATGCCAACTTGGACTTCCCCATAGCTGCCAGCTTCTAAGTTGAATTCGAGGGTTTCGTCTCCCCACGTCAAGGCCAGTACCGAGTTGTCCCACCCATCCCCGAAATCATCGAGCATGATCAGCGTGTAACATTGGGCAGGGACGCAAAAGTCGACAGGCGTGTTGGCTCCTGTTGTCATCAAGTTGGCTCCTTCCCAATAAACGATGCCATCAGCGCCCAGCAAAAACCAAGTAATTTCTGACAGCCAGCTTCCACCAGCTAAGCTTGCAGTTACCGTGATGCCATCATCACAAACAACAGGGTAATAGCAAGAGCCGTTGTCAATTGTGGCTGATGGATCAAAGTTGCCAGCATCTGGGTCTGTGCAACCGTAGACTTCACCGCAGTTGCCATCGATGGAAAATTGGTACGTTTCCGAGCTCGCGTCATTGTCCAATGATTCATACACGAGTTGGGACCAAGCCGCATTGACGTAGAAATAACCACCATACCATGATCCTTCACCGTTGAGGTTGGTCATTGTGGCGGTATAGCAAGCAGTAGAATCCAAGCAAACGTCGAGGTACAGAATTTCCATGTCATTGAAGCCCTGTTGATCGTACAGGACATTTCCTTCCTCATCTTCTATGGTTAACCCGACTGCCTCACCTTGAGAGAAAGTGCAGATGTAGATCTGCCCGGGTGTTTCTCCGTCTTCACAAACCAAAGGGTAGGTACACGAGCCATTGTCCTCTGTGGCGTTGGGGTTGTAATTCAGTGCTTCTTCGTCCGTGCATCCCGGAACATAAGCTTCGCAATCCTCGACATTGACGCCTAACCCGTAGGTGATTTGGAAGACATCGGCCGGCAAATCAGTCGCGAGATCAAAAGACAAGGTATCCTCTCCAACAACGGCAATGACTGTTCCTTCCTCTCCACCAAAGCCAGCATTGTATATGGTAAAGTTGTAGCATCCATCAGCGATACAGCCCTCATACATCCAGTTCCCATCTGCACCGGCGTATTGTATGAAATCATACCATGCGTTGTTGTCGAAGTCTGTAATGAACCAGTTGAACCATTGGGTATTGTCCCATTCGTCATCATTGCTCGTGAAATCAGCATAGATTGTGAGGGGTGTGTTATCACCACATTCTAATGGGTACAAACAGCCAGAATCAACGGTAGCCTCTGGATTGTAATTCAAGGCCTCGGAATCCATGCAGCCATAAACAGGCTGGTCAGAGCAATCACCTTCCCAATAAAAATAAGCTCCGGCACATTCCAGTTCACAAGTGTTGTTGAACGTAATCAGTTCCCCGGTAACCCAGCTGTACCCGCATACCGGCTCGTAAGTATCATCTTCGCATTCGCACGATGGCAAGCACGTTCCATCGTCCACTGTAGCCTCCGCATTGTAATTTGGGGCGTCTGGGTCGGTGCATCCAAAGATGTCTCCACATGAGCCATCCAATGAGAAGTCAAAACTCCACTCGGTTTGGTCTTCAGGGAGTGTCGCATAGGCGATTTGCCCGCCTCCACTGTTGATGTAGAAATAGCCGTTGTACCATCCACCATCTCCTGCCGTGTTCATTAAAGTGGCTGTAAAACAACCTTCACCCAGGCACAGATCAGTGTAAACGATATCTAAATCCCCAAAGCTGTTCCCGAGGTAGACGGATGCTCCATTTTCATCGGTGATTTCGAGGGAAACGTTTTGGCCTTCGTTGAACGTACAGACGTAAAGAAGTGCGAGATCCCCACCGTCTTCGCAGGGGTAAACGCAGCTTCCGTCATCCGTGGTTGCCTGAAAATTGTAATTTGAAGCTGCCGGATCGGTGCAACCTGCAATTTCTTCATTCCCACCTCCATCTCCACCTCCTGTTTCGATATCATCGCACTCTGAGCCCATGGACAAAACGTACGCACCATACGTTCCGTAGTCCAGGCTCATGTCTCCAAACATGATTCCCAAATCAGGAATGTTCACGCTAATGCTCGCTCCATTCCAACCGTCTCCAAAAGCGTCAAACAATTGCAAAATGTAGCATCCTTCTTCAAAGCATTGCGTAATGGCTTCGAAATCATAATCGTTGTAGTTGTCTCCTTCCACAATGACATCACCTTCGGTGGTGATGATGTTCCAACTTATTTCATCTCCCCAAGTGGCTACGGCGATCTCAATTTCGGCCTCGTATGCACAATCTGTTTGTGCGATGCTCGTTCCAATTGTGAAAAGAAAAAAGGCTGCTAAAATGAGTAGTAAAGTTTTCATGAAATCGACTTTTTGCGTTGGTGTACCATGAGAACAAATAAATGCCCGAAAGGTTGCATGCCTAACCAATACTCTAGGAGGCAATAACACCTGAGCCCATGCACTCTGATCCATCATACCAAGCAGCAAATTGGCCTGAAGCCACACCTGCTTGAGGTGCGTTGAACCAAACGTATAGAAAATCACCCTTTCGTTCCAGGGTTCCGGCTTGCAAAGGTTGCCGATATCGGATGCGAAATTGAAAGGCTCGTGTCTTCTCGCCGTCGGCTAACATCATGCTGGGACGAATCCAGTGCGTTTCGGAAAGTTGCATTCTCAAGCCAGAGCGGAGCAGCCCGGGATGCGTTTCGCCCTGGCCTACATACAACGTGTTGGTTTCTACATTCTTCTCAATCACAAACAAAGGGTCAGGTTTACCTCCGACTTGAATGCCGCGTCGCTGTCCGACCGTAAAGTAATGCGCACCAGAGTGTTGGCCTACGACCTGTCCGTCCTGAGCATTCCATTTTAGAGGCATGGAGGCATCAGGGGATGCAGCCTTTTTTGCGGCGGCTGTTTCAACGGGTATTTCGATGATTGCACCTGTCTTGGGTTCGAGCGCTTGCTGTAAGAAATCCGGCAATCGAACCTTTCCGATGAAGCAAAGTCCTTGGCTGTCTTTTTTATTGGCTGTAGGCAACCCGATTTCCGTGGCAATCTCGCGTACCCGCGGCTTCGTCAATTCTCCAATGGGAAAATGGGCCAAGGCCAATTGAGCTTGTGTGAGTTGGCAAAGGAAGTAGCTCTGGTCTTTATTTGAATCCACTCCACTGAGCAATTGATATTCTTTTACGCCATTGACTTCCGCAATGGCTTTGCGACAATAATGTCCCGTTGCGACAGCTTCCGCACCTACATCCTGGGCAGCCCGGAGAAATACGTCAAACTTGATTTCACGATTGCACAAGACGTCTGGATTCGGAGTCCTTCCGGCAGCATACTCATCAAACATGTAATCGACAATACGCTCCTTGTATTGGACGCTTAGATCCAGCACCTGAAATGGAATGCCGAGGTGTGATGCCACTAACATAGCGTCGTTGGCGTCATCAATCCAAGGACAGGCATTATCAATCACCACAGTTTCATCGTGCCAGTTGCGCATGAAAATTCCGATGACATCATGCCCGGCTTCTTTCAACAACCAAGCTGCCACACTGGAATCCACACCTCCTGATAATCCGACCACAATACGCATGGTCCAAAGTTACCGCCCAAGCCTGAGTGGATTGACATGTTTCTGCGTCAGACCTTAAAAAATTCATGTACCTTGTTTGAGTAGCGGAGAAATTGAAGCAACCATTGGATAAAGCGTGCGTCTAGAATTCGACGAAGGTCATGTCAGAAAGTGAACTGCGACAACATATAGAAGGATGTAAGCGGGGTGACAGGTTGTCACAACAATGGGTTTTCCAGCGCTACTATCGCCTGATGTTCGGAGTTTGCTTGCGGTACACGAGCGATCAAGATCGTGTCCAAGACATTGTTCAAGAGGGATTTTTGAAAGTGTTCTCGAACATTGAAGGATTTACCTCGAAAGGTTCTTTTGAAGGTTGGATTAGACGAATTATGGTAAATACCGCCATCGATGCTGTGCGCAAGTGGAAATCAAGCCGTTTGGATTCAACTGAAGACGAGCAGTTGGAGCGACTTGCTGGTCCGGAACAGGAGGAAGATGAGGTGTTGGCAGATTCATTTTCAGTGGGAGAAGTTTTACTTGCCATGGATCAGTTGTCACCGGCTTACCGAGCGGTTTTTAACTTATACGTCTTTGATAATCACAGCCATGCTGAAATCGCTGAGAAATTAGATATTTCAGTTGGAGCTTCGAAATCGAATTTGGCGAAAGCCAAA
>DBBR01000005.1:31366-48746 GCA_002292325.1 Flavobacteriales bacterium UBA979
GCTGAGAAATGAAAGTTGAGAAATGAAAGTTGAGAAATGAAAGAAATTCTGAATTGGACTGAGAAGTTAAGACGGAGCTTTGAAGGTTTTGAACCGAATGTCAAGGGGGATTGGAATGCTATGGAAAGGCGTTTGGACGCGTCAGGGCATTCTTCTTACCAAAGCGAAATCGTGCGTCGTATGAAGTCGGCACAACGTTTTGCATTCGGTGCTTCTGCAATTGCTGCAGGGTTGGCGCTTTGGGTTTTCTTGCCCACGTTTAATGAACCTGACATGGAAGCAATTGCCCTTGAACAAGATTTGACCAACGAGGCTGAAACGAAAGCTTGGTCTGTTCATGATGATTCCAAGGAAAGATCGGTTAATGGTGAAGCCTCTGGTGCATATGAGGGTGCAACAAATCAGCATGTTCAACGATTGCCGTTGAAGCTAGATCCTTCGCTTATCGGACCTTCCCTTGGCGGAACAGAGGATCCATTCGGGCGTGACGTCACGGCTCGCACAACAACGACATTTGTCCTAAATCTGCCAGAGATGACTGTGCACGCTCCGCGCGCGGCGGAAGTTGAAGATTCACCACGCACTTCCGGAAAGGAAGGAGTTGACATTGAGCGTAATGAAGGATTGAGAGTGCCGGCAGTATCAAGCGCGATGAAAGAAGAGGTTGAAGGGATAGCCAATTCTACCGTTTCAAAGGCAGTGGATGATGCGATATTTAATATCTCTGCCCAAGAGGCTTGTGCGGGTACAGAAGTTTCCTTTGCTCTGAATGGAATGAATGAGCGAGCGTCTGTGCTCTGGAATTTTGGCGATGGCGGATTTTCGCAACAAGAATCCCCTTCTCACATCTATGAAGACGCGGGCACGTATGATATTACCGTTTCAGTTCGAGCCCCGGGGGATGGCACAATTCGGACTCGAACGGTTGAAAACATGATTGTTGTGCGTCCTAAGCCTGAAGCAGAGATGAGCTGGGCGTTTGAAGATGCCAATGCGACGCGTGCAAATGTGCACTTGATTGACAATACGTTAGGCGCAAGTAGTTCAACTTGGATTATGGGGCAACAGGACATTTCATCATCTATTATGCTTAATATTCCCGGCGAGTATCATGTGAATTTGATAGCAAGTAATGCTTTTGGATGCCAGGATGTGTCTGTTGAAACCATTCGGTTGGGAGATCGAAAGGAAGCTATTGCTCCTGCAATGTTTTCTCCAAACGGCGATGGCCGTTATGATACATTCATGCCGCAAGTGGTTATGGACTCTCGCGAGGACTGGACGTTGACCATTTGGGATGAAACCTCTCTCGTGTTCGAAACGAGTGATCTTCGAGGGCCTTGGGATGGCACATTTATGGACGGGCAAAAGGCTGTTTCCGGTAAGTCCTATGTATGGAAACTTGAAATGACAAGTAAGTCAGGTGAGCGCTACTTGTACGTTGACAATGTTTTCATCGACGTTGATTGATGTGGATATCGCACAGGAGCGAACCAATTGGGTTTATTAAGAATGGGGTAATTGACTATTTTTGCACCGTGCAACTATTTGCTTGTCCAGTAGTTTAAAGTAAACAAAAGCTATTTCCTGTCCCTAGATCATTTACTCAATGAATTCATTGCTTCAACTAATTGCGTGGAAGTTCACAGTTCTGGCAATTTTCATCTTTGGTTTTTGGCTATTGCCATCATTGCATAGTCAGGAGGATATTCAAATTTCTGCTGGCGGAGAGGTCATTATATGCGACGGCTTTTTTTATGATGACGGTATTCTCGGAGCAGTAGATGGTGGGCCATACACAGATCAGGACTACACCATTACCATCTGTCCTGAAACAGATGGAGATGCGATTCAGGTGGTGTTTTTAGCATTTGATCTGCAGACAAATGCGAATCCGAATAACAACGACGTGTTGTACGTTTTTGATGGTGACAACACCGGTGCGGAGATGGTCGGGGCGGGAACAAATAATAGCCTGCAAGGGGTCTCGTTCACGGCTTCTACTTTCAATCCAACTGGTTGCTTGACATTTCAATTTAACTCGAACAATGGAGCAAGTGCTGGTGCGGCTGGTTGGGTAGGTGATATCAATTGTGTCACACCATGCACCTACCCCGAATCTGGTTATGAGCTTTCAGATCCAGAACCATTTGAGCCAGGTGAATCGAGTGTCGGGGTATGTCCCAATCAGGAATTGACGTTCGATGGATCGGGTTCAATCGGTGACGGAGTTGAACTGGAGTATTGGATTTGGAACTGGGGTGATGGAACGGTTGATTCAACAAGTTCGCCGACGACATCTCACTCTTTCGAAGAACCGGGTGAATACCTCGTCTCACTTGTGGTTTCGGATGAGAACAATTGCACAAGTGTCAACTTAGAGATTTATCAAGTTTTGGTGAGTACGATTCCAATTTTCAATGCGGAATTTTCGTCGCCTCTTTGCACCGAATCGCCCGGCTTTTTGGATGGAAATCCTGTGCAAAGCATCACTTGGACTGCGCTTCCTCCGCTTGCCGTTTCTGAGGAGTTGCCTATGCCTGATGCAACGGGAGCTTGGTTTGAGTCTGAATTGTACATTGATTTCTTTGATGAAGGGCAAGTGTTAGAAGACTGTGATGACCTGCTGGGAATCAATGCGCTCATGGAACACTCGTTTGTTGGTGACTTGTCGATCCAAGTGGAGTGCCCTGATGGTACGCAAGTTTGGATCATGGAAAACAACAATGCCGGTGCGGATGATTGCAGCAATGGCGATGATCTCAATGGCTTTTACTTGGGGGAGCCTGATGATTTTGATGGGACGACTCCCAATCCTGGAGTGGGATATTGGTATACGTTTACCGAAGACGGAGAATATTATTTGGATGGATCAGACAATCCGGATGTGACGGGGAACACAATTCCCGCTGGCGAGTATGGTTTGTGCGGAGAAATTTGTGACTTTGAAGGGTGCCCCTTGAATGGCATTTGGACATTCCAAGTAATCGATCAGTGGGGCGCTGACAACGGCTTTTTATTCGAGTGGGGCATCGACTTTAACCCTGCCATCGTGCCTGGTGTGACCACCTTTACTCCGACGATTGGAGCAGATATGGACTCGAGCTACTGGCAGGTGTCATCTTCAACGTACGGCGTGGAAGGCATTGAGACAGAAGCTGATTACGTCGACCTAATGTTCGATGAGCCGGGTGAGTATGAATTTGTCTATACGGTGACAAATAACTTCAGTTGCACATGGGATACAACTGTGGTGGTGGAGGTAATTCCGGGTCTAGGTAATTCGGTAACCGCCGGAGCTGACCTGATTTTTTGTCAAGACCCAGTGCAGTTAGAAGGCGCATTTGTGGGAGGTGAAGAGTCTTCTTGTTCGGATGTTGAGGGTACGATTACACATTGCTATGGGCCCAATGCTTACGACGTATTCACGTATTGCCCAGATTCACCAGGGGATGGAACGATGATGACCGTAGACTTCGGCAGCGGCGTAATCGAAGCCTTTTGGGACCAGGTTGTTATTTACGACGGTGACTCCGACGCAGCACCAGTTTTGGCAAATCTTGACGGAGACTTGACAGGTTTGAATTTTACAGCGACCAACGCAGACGGATGCCTTACTGTCGTTTTCACTTCAGACGGTTGGGGCTCTTGTGCAGATGGCAATTATGAGGAGGTAACCTACTGTGTCTCATGTGGTGGTCAAGTGGAGTGTGGTTACCTATGGACTTGGGATCCCCCGACATACCTTGACGATCCCTCTTCTCCAACTCCGACGGTCACAGATTTTGATGGAATGCCCATTGAATACACGTTGCTGGTGGAGCCGATTGGCATGCCTTATTGTGGGACGGAAGATGTTGTTTCAGTTTTGCCTGGATTCGAATATGAGGTGAATTTTAATCAGCCTTCTTGTTTGCTCGATGATGGACTCATTTCTGTAGACATCAATGAACCTCCATCCGAGGGACCTTGGACTTTAAATTTATCGGAAGGAGGGACGTTGGTTGAAACGGTTATTTCCAATGGGGGCTTGGATGTCTTTGATAACTTGACTTCGGGTGATTATGAATTGGAATTGAGTGATCCTGCAGGCTGCCTCTATTACTTAGACATAGCCCTGCTCCCTCCGGCTCCAATGAATTTTGATCTTACTCCAGATCCTACAATTTGCATCAATGGCTATGTAGCGTTGGAGGTAAGTTCGGATATGGACCCTTCAGGAGAATGGACGTACACCTGGAACAATGGGCTAGGTACAGGTGATATGCAAGTCGTGAACCCGGTGACTGAAACCGATTATGAAGTTTTTGCAACGGACCCGAATGGGTGCAATTCTTTGCCGCAAACGGTGACCGTGCAAGTGTATGATTCCCTGAGCGTTTCCGTTGATGCCCCTGAACTAATTTGTGGAGGCGCTTTTGCCGAGTTGGAAGGAATTGATTTTGAGGGAGGGAGCGGTGCCGGATATGCCTTCAATTGGACGTGGGAGAATATGCCGGTGGGGGATGGAGAAATGTACTGGGTCGATTACCCGGCTGCTTCCGGCACTTATTGCGTGACGATTACAGATGATTGTGAATCCCCAGCTGTAACAGCTTGTGCGGAGGTCGTGATTGAGACACCGATTCCTGCAGATTTTAGCGTAGATACCACTAAAGCTTGCATTCCAGGTGTTTTTCAATTTGAGAGTTTGGTGGATCCCGCACTCATTTCGCAGACCGAGTGGTTCTTTGGTGATGGGGAATTGGCCTATGAATCCAATCCGGCTCATGCCTATCCGAATCCAGGGGGCTACGACATTACGTTTAATATTACCTCACTGATTGGCTGCCAATACACGACGTTTCAACCGAATATGTTGCAGGTGTATTCTCGTCCCTATGTGGGCTTTACCGCATCTCCGCAACCGACTCGTGTGCCGGACACCCAAATTGAGTTTGAATCGGTCAATAGCTCAAATGTTGTTGACTGGTATTGGATGTTCGATAGCATCCAGAGCTTGGGTTCTTCCGACATGCCTCACCCATCTTTTGATTTTCCTATCGATATTGGAGGAGAATATCCTGTCACATTGGTGGTGACCGATGCCAACGGTTGCACCTCGCAAATCACCCGTTTCATTGAGATTTATGATATGTTCGCGCTGTACATTCCGACGGCTTTTACCCCAAACAATGATGGTGTAAACGATGCTTTTTTTGTAGAAGGTGCCGACATTGACCCCAATCGATTTGAGATGCAAATCGTGAACAGATGGGGAAACCTTGTATTCAATACAACTGACGTGAATGAAGTTTGGTATGGACCAGCTGCTGGTGATTCTGAGCACTTTGCGCAGGACGCAGTTTACTTCTACCGTGTTGTAGTTTATAGTTTGAGCAATCCAGCTGAACGCAAGGAGATCAACGGCTCCGTTATGTTGACCCGTTAGAACACAGGGAGCACTTTACTTTAGTCGTTCAACGGCATACAAAGGAGATGGAGTAGAGAAGATGGAGTAGAGATGGAGGATGAGATAAATACAAGACATAAAAAGCCCCGGCAGATGCCGGGGCTTTTTATGTCCATGTTTGTGGCAAAGGTTTAGATCGGCCAGTTGAGCAATTCGTCCATCGTTCCGGTTGCTACACTGTGATAACCAGGCCTTGCTAAGTGATAGATGCGATTGGCCATTTCGACTTGCCCTGTTTCTATCATGGCTCGATAGAGTGGTGTTAAGAATTTTCTCCGTCCTATTTGGACAAGAAACGACTCCAGCCGGGGATAGGATGGACCGTATTGACTTCGGATGCTCTGCTCAAGCCAAGCGAAGAGAACTTCGTTGTTACCGGTTTCGCTTATGGACCAAACTTCATCCAGCTCAGCCAATCGATCTGCAGAAGAGTTGTCATCCAAATTGGACAAGAAGCGGTAACGTTCTTGATAAACCCAATCGTTCCAAGGGAGATCGGTTGTAGCCTTGGCTCCGCTTTCCCATGCTTCAAGCGTCGCGTCCACTCGCTCTATTCGTGCCGAGCCAACGGATGGACAATTAACAGGTAAACCCGGTCCAAATATCCATGCGTCGAGATTGACTTCTGCAAGCAATTCGGGTGAATTCAACAGGTTGGACTTCAGGTATTCGATGAATCGATCGGTGTCCATGACTGAGAAGGAATGGGTTTCAAAGTAAGTTTTCAGAAAGCCATCAAATTCCTCACGCCCAACGGTTTCCTCGAGTAGTCTCAAGAAGAAGTAGCCTTTATCATATGCAATAGCGGTCATCCCATCGTCGGGATCGCGGTCTTGCAAATGAAGCTTGAGGTGCGTGTCGTCTGGATTGGTGTCCATGATTTGATCCACCTCATCCACGAGTCCTTGGTAACTCAATGTTGCCAGCATTTCAGAAATTTCACGACCATAGACCGCCTCCATGATCCGTTGCTCGAAATACACCGTGAATCCTTCATTCAACCAAAAGTCATCCCAAGTTGCGTTTGTCACCAAATTGCCGCTCCAGCTGTGTGCTAATTCATGAGCGACGAGGGAAACCAAACTGCGGTCTCCCGCTATAATGGTAGGGGTAGCGAAGGTTAAACGTGGATTTTCCATGCCGCCGAAGGGAAAGGCCGCTGGAAGAACTAACAAATCGTAGCGCTCCCAAGCGTATGCACCATAGAGATTTTCTGCAGCGACCAGTAACTCTTCCATTTCGGCGAATTCGTATGCTGCAGCATCGATCAATTCAGGTACTGCATAAACACCGGTATGCGCCCCGACGCTTCGGAATTCGACGTTGCCAACCGCCAAAGCCAGCAGGTACGAAGGGATGGGTTGGTCCATGGTGAAATCATAGTGACCATCAGCTGATTGCTCAGTCGGGTTTGTCGCACTCATCATGGCCATGGTTCCTGCGGGCACGTCCACATGTGCTTCATACGTGAAGCGGATGCCAGGTGAATCTTGGCATGGAATCCATGTCCTCGCAAGGATGGCTTGGCTTTGTGTGAACAAAAAAGGCTGTTCACCCTCTACCCAAAGTAAGGCGCCTGCATCCGGTGAGCTTTGATAGGTTATTTGGACGTTCTTAGAATCTCCGGTGATGGGAATGCTCAAGGGTTGGCCCATGATTGGCTGTGCAGGTCCTAGCTGCCAGTCAACAGGAGCTCCGTCCACTGCAACGGCTGTGACATTCAAGTCGACACAATCGAATAGAATGCGCTGGGCATCTGCAGCGGACTGGATGTCATAGGCTGCTGTTGCCGTGATGATACGGGTTGTAAAGTCAATGGAAGCGGTCCAATTCAAGTGAGTAACAACGGCCTCTTCTGGACGGCTGAAGCTGTGAAAGTCGTTGGCTCGTTTCATTTCGAGTATGGCTTGAGATTTAACAGAAGGAGAAGTTTCAGATTCACAACCGACAAAGGCTGCAGAGACTAAGGCCAAAAGGCCCAAAGGGATGTAGAGAGGCTTGCGCATGGTATTAGATGTCTTGGTGAGGTGGAGGCGTTTGACCTAAACGAACACTGGCAGAAACGAGACGCTGGATGAGCACGAGCGCTAAACCGCCAAATGCTGTTTTAATGAGTAGACCAGGCAGTAGACGTTGAACAGAAAGGAACATCCCTTCTTCTACAGGAATGATGGCTCGGTACCAGAAAAGTCCCAAACCCAAAATGATGAATTGACCCGCAAACATGAGCAATGCACCGATGAGAACGGATTTCGAATGTTGCCACTGTTCCATGGCATATCCGCTGAGCAGCGCAGCAATTGGAAAGGCCAGCAAGAAACCTCCTGTACTTCCGGTAAACTTATCCCATCCGAAGGTGCCGTAAGAAAAAACGGGGGCACCCATTCCACCGACAAACAGGTAGGTCAAGACTGCAGCCAAACCGATTTTCCAACCTAAAAGAATGGGCAAGAAGACCACCAACATGGATTGAAGGGTGATGGGGATTCCCTCCGTTGTGGTGTACGGAGTCATGGGAGAAAGTCCAACCAACAGACCAAGTGCGATGAGAAAGGCCATCCACCGGGCCCAAGCAGGTTGTTGAGTTAGGAGAAGTGTCAGCATATTAATTGCGTTCGTACAACCGCTTGATTGCTGGGTCAAATTCAACCGAGTTATTCGACCGATCGACGTCAGCCGTTTGCCGTTCAGCATCCAATTCAACGCGCAGAATTCCGCTTCCAGTGGGTACTTCAAGCTCATACATTGGGTTCGTCCACGGCCAGTCGGGCAGGAGTGTTTCTCCGGGTGCCAATGGTCGTTGTCCGCGCATCATCACCAGGGGTGCCAAATAATGTGCGACGCTTCCATCTTGGTAGGTAACGGTGATGTTCTGGGGCATGGGCATGGCGCCAATCCTTGAACAGTTTATAGTCGTCGATTCTGTTCCTTCCGCCACGCGATCGATGGCATAGTCTATCGTATGGGTCGTGTTCACGAAATACTGAAAGTACCAGTCCAAATCCAACCCGGAAGTCTTTTCCATGGTTCGCTTAAAATCATTGATTCCAGGGTGCTTGAATTGCCATTCTGCGAAGTAAGCCTTGAGTCCCGCGTCGCGGAGATCTGCTCCCATCACCGCCGCAAGTTGTGCCAATAACACCTCGCCTTTTGAATACGCACCCACGCCGTAGGCGCGATTGGTTTGGTAGTGGTCAGCGTGGGTAATCAAGGGCTCTTCCTTGCCGCTCAATGCCTGACTGATGTAGCTGGCATAGGCTGAGCGGTGCGGCCTTTCGTCGCTTTCAGATCCAGCGAACAAATGCCTCATGCACAAGTCCGTGGCGTAACTGGTCATGCCCTCATCCATGAATTCATATAAACTTTCATTTGTCGCCAAAACGGCTTGGAACCAGGAGTGGGCCATCTCATGCACGGTCACACCCACCAAACTTTGCAAGCTGCGCTGACCTGTAATCAAAGTGGCCATGGGATATTCCATTCCGCCGTCGCCGCCTTGGATGACGGAGTATTGTGGATACGGGTAGGGGCCAATGAGTTCATTCAAGAAGGCCATGGCCTTTGCTGTGTAAGCTGGCAATTCCTCCCAATTCGCATCGTACTCTTCATCCGCTCGATGGTAAAAGTGAAGGGTGACACCGCTTTCGGTAATGGAATTGTGCATGTATTCGGCATCGGACGCCCATGCAAAGTCAATGACGTCTTCGGCTTTAAATCTCCAGGTGCCAGTCGACCGTGCCGCTTCAATGGATGATTGAAGGACTCCCGTCCCGCCCACTTCATAGCCTTCTGGAAGGTGGATGGTCACGTCGTAGTCACCCCATATGCCATGGAATTCTCGGCCGATGTACGGCTCCGTGTGCCAACCGTCGTGGTTGTATTCGCACAATTTTGGATACCATTGGGTCATGGAATATTCAACGCCCTCTTTATTCATCCAGCCGCTTCGCCGAATTTGCCTTGGTACCTGGGCAGTCCAAGCCATTTCAAAGGTGGCCTTCTTGCCCGCTCGTATGGCGGAATTAAGCGTTACATCGAGCAATGTNNCCTCCTTATTCATCCAGCCGCTTCTTCTGATTTGTCGTGGCACTTGAGCGGTCCACGTCATTTCGAAGGTGGCTTTTTTTCCTGAACGAATTGCTGAGTTTAAGGTCACGTCAAGCAGCGTTTCGTCGTGAATGAATTCGACGGGTTTGCCGTTGACGCTCAGTGAGGCAACTTGGATCCAGCCCCATTCCTCTTCAGGCAATTCAAAAATGCGCGATCCTACGCGGCGATCAGGATCGATGATGGTCCGTGAGCGCACGTCCATCATGCTTNNTTTGCCGTTGACGTTGAGCGAGGCGACTTCAATCCAGCCCCATTCATCTTCGGGCAATTCAAAAATTCGAGAGCCGACCCGTCGATCGGGATCTGAGATGTTGCGGGAGCGCACGTCCATCATGCTTCCAGGCTGGAACGCATTAAAAAACAAATGGAAATACGCTTTTGTCAGATCATCTGGACTGTTGTTCTTTAAAGTGACCTTCATGGATCCATCGTATTGGTGCTTTGCCGTATCCAATGCAATGTCCATGGAATAATCCACAGCTTGCTGCCAACCTGGATATTGGGCCATTCCAACAGAATGGAGGAAGAGAAAAACGAACAGAATGGGGGCGTGTTGTCGAATCATGATACAATGCGGGATGTTGGCCTGAGGTTAAGTCGGGTATGGTTTTTTGAGCAAGGTGCTCCGTACGTTTCGGTCACGAAAATAAGGCGCAGAAGATCATTCGTTCTAAAGGCAGGCCTGATCCGTTGAAATTCGATAAATCATCCATCTTTCGGTCGTGTTGATGGGATTCAAGTTGGCTAATAACTGGTCCCATTTGCTTGGTGGTACCTGGCCTATAAATTCCATCGAAGGGTAGGCTAACTTGTATCGCTCAATGCCTTCACCTAAATGCTGCTGACCAGAAAACACGATGTAATTGGGGAAGGTGTACCGTGAACTGTGGCACATGACCTGGCGATGATTGACTTCATCGGTGTTCAGGTCGCTTGTCCAGTAATGCTCCCAAGACCCGCTATAAAATTGCGGTGGCATCGCGCCTCCATCGGTATGTACGACCAAAAAGTTTTCTAAATCACCTTGGTCGTAAAGAAGACTCATGGCATCGACACGTGATTGTTTGGGTTGAATGAAGCACAGCCCAATGCCCAAGAGCAAACTGACTGATATTCCGATTCCGCTCAGAATGGAACGCAGTCGATTGTTGCGATTCCAGAATTGAGATGATGCTTCAAAAGCTGCCCAGCCCACACTGCCTGCGATGACAAAAAAGGGGACGGCCGGCAGAATAAACCGTTCTTGCCTGTTGGGGAAGTAGCTGTGAAAAGCAAAAAAAGCCACGGGTGGCAAAACCAGCAGGGCGTGCTTCTTCCACACCTTGTATGTTCCAAACACCCAAGCCATCGAAAAAGGAGGGAGCAATAGCCCTAGGACGACCCAAACGTATTGATGCCAAAATCCTTGCGGATAATCTCCGGCATTGTCTGCATTGTAGCGGATGTATGCCTGAAGTTGAGCAAAGGGCTCGCCCCAAATCCACCAATCTTGCAATTGACCAACGGAGAAGGTTAGAAGAGCGGAAATGCCAAGGATACATGCGTTTTTCAGAGCTTTCCAAGGGGAGGATTCGTGAAGAAAAAGAGCGACGACCCATCCGATCCCGAATATTCCGCACTGATATCGAAGGGCTGTAGCCAATCCCAATCCAATTCCGGCAATGACCCATGTGGATGAAGAGCGGCGCAAGGGTTCGGTTCGCAATACGGTCCATGCTGACCATAGAAGAGGAGGGATGCACACGACTTCGACCAATTGGCGAACACCCAAAATGGGGAATAACCCGAAGGCAGCCAAAGCGAGTCCGCTCCAAATGGCGGGCTTTCGACCACCCAAACGAAAGGCAATGCGGTAGCCTAACATCACCACGAGTAGGCTGAATACTCCATGCAGAAACCTTAATAAAGTCATTTGTGCCGCAGGCTGAACCAAACCGATGGCGTTGCATGCCCGAAAATAACCACTGACTAAACCGGGATATGCGAGGTTGGCTTGATGGGGTTTCGGATCATCGATGCCGTTGGTTATTTGGCTTTCAGGCAGCCAATTGTTGTAGTCTTCTCCCACAGCCCAGGATGCACCGGTTTCAATGACGAGAAAGTGATCATCGTGCATCAAATAGCCCGGAGAAAAAGCCGCAGCAAGAAGTCTCAGCGCGAGTCCCAAAATTAAGATCGCCCTCAATGGATGCGTTTCAATGAAGGCTACAACGGCTCGGAGCCTAGTCCCAATATTCAGTGCCGCCATGGAGATTGGCTTTGAGACCAAGCATTTGAATGCACGCCACAGCAGCTTCTACGCCTTTGTTCCCATGTTCTCCTCCAGCACGCGCTCTGGATTGGTCGATGTGATCATCTGTTAGCACACAGAAAATAGCGGGTTTATTTTGATCGATTCCTACGCGCATGATTCCGGAGCTTGCGGCTTGACAGACGTAGTCAAAATGGGCTGTTTCTCCACGAATGACTGAACCGATTGCAATCACCCCATGACACGTAGGTGCGCACTTCAAGAGCAATTGCGCGGCAAGCGGCAATTCAAAGGCACCGGGTACTTCACGGACGATGATGTTCTCTTCTAAAACGCCCACGGCCTTCAGCACTTCCATCGCACCGTTCCTCAGCGCATCTGTGATTTCTTGATTCCAAGTTGAAACAGCAATGCCCACTCGAAAGGGGGCACCGTTGGGCAGCGACTGTAGCGTGGCTGCATCCAATTTGCTCAAATTATTACCTGCTGTCGCCATGCACTCACCAGTTATCCTTCGATCAAAGACGCTGCGAGGGAAACGGAAGCGTTCTTTTGCTGGCTTTTCGGATAATCTGCAACGATGCGGTCGAGATACGACTTGGCTTTGGCCTTGTCTCCCAATTCAATCTCTACCAATGCCGCCTTGTACAGAAACATTGGGGCCAAGACCGCTTCCGCGAGGCTTGAAGATGCCAAAGAAATCGCACTGGAAAATGCTGCTTGTGCACCATCGTAATCGGCCAACTCAACATAGCAGTCACCGATGTTTCCCGTGGCTAGTACTTGGATTACATCGTCGTTGACATTCACTTCTTCAAAAGCAGAAATGGCTGATTCGAAGTCTCCAGCATCTCTGTGGTATATACCCATTCGGTAAGCAGCACGCTCGGATGCAGGCGTTCCCGCATGATCCATCATCACTTCTTCGAGTCCAGCAGAGTAACCATCACCAAATGCCGCTAGGTTCGTGGAATCTTGCTCGAAATAGTTTTCAGATTGCCATATCTCCGTTTCCGCCGCAGCTTCTTTCGGCGCTGCGATAAAACTTTGGTAGCCAATAACGGCCAGAATTAAAACGGCCAACCCTCCAACGCCGTAGGTCAGGTTTTGTCGATTTTCATCTACAAATCGCTCGGTTTTCGTGTACACTTCTCCTACGTCTAGTAGGGTATCATCTTCGGGCTTGGTCTTCTTCGCCATGGGAATATTGTTAGGTCTTGAAATTTCACGTCCAAGAACGCGCAAAAATAGTGAAATTCGCGTCATGGTTCTCGAACATCTTCACTTGCTTCATTTCAAAAATCACACCGGCTCGGATTTGGCATTCGGAGAGCAGGTCAATTGTTTGCTTGGAGACAATGGCAGTGGAAAGACCAATGTGCTCGACGCGGTGCATTATTTGTGTCACACCAAGAGCTATTTCAATCCCATCGATGCACAGAACATTGCCCATCAAGAGGGCCAAATGTTGATTCAGGGAGAATTTCTTCGAAATGATCAAAAGGAGCGGGTGAGTTGCGCGGTTGAAAGGGGAGTGAAAAAGGTCTTCCGTCGAAATGACAAGGCCTATGACCGGCTCGCGGATCATATTGGGCGCTTTCCGGCGGTCATGATCGCTCCAGCAGATTCCGTGCTGATTCAAGAAGGAAGCGAAGTTCGTCGGCGTTGGATTGATAGCGTAATCTCTCAATTTGACCGAGAATACCTGACGCAATTGTTGGCCTATAACAAAGCCCTGAATCAGCGCAATATATTGCTGAGATATTTTGCTGAGAATCGCCGTTGGGATGCCGAAGCAATTGAGCCTTGGGATGCTCAGCTTGTGCCGCTTGCGAGTTCCATTCGCCGAAAGCGCGCGGAATTTGTTGAGCGTTTTTCTCCTGCTTTTGAGGAGACCTACCGTGAGATAACCAATGGAGCAGAGTCAGTTTGCATCCGGTATTTGACAAAAGTGCCGGAACAAGACCAGGAATTCCAAAGGCAATTGATCGCCGCTCAAGGAGATGACCGTCAGTTGCGACGAACCACGGTGGGAATCCATAAGGACGAGCTTTCACTTGAGTTGGGTGAATATCCGATAAAGCGCTTTGGATCCCAGGGACAGCAGAAAAGTTTCTTGATTGCTTTGCGGCTTACGCAGTTGGCTTACATCGAAGAGGCCACCGGCGTTAAACCGATCTTGTTGTTGGATGATATTTTTGACAAAATTGATGACAAACGGGTTCAAGCATTGATGACCTGGGTCACCAAGGGGGAGTTTGGTCAGGTATTCATTACCGATACTGACTTGGAGCGCATACCAAGAATGTTTCGTGATATTGGTGCGGATGTCCGTGTTTTTGAAGTGGAGCGAGGAGGGGTAAACCCGTATGATTCGAATTCTGTTGCTCCAGACGCATTAACTTAGAGCCATGGGATCACGTGATGCGAAGCCATTGAAGGCAGCCATTCAGCAATTTATTCGAGCGCATCGAATGCAGTCTCGTTTGGACGAAGTGGATGTAACCCAAGCTTGGCATAAAGCATTTGGTCCATACGTAGAGCGCCAAACTCGGTCCATTCGATTGCAAGAGGGCGGGAAGCTTTGGGTGAAGTTGGACAGCGGCGCATTGAAAGAGGAGTTGGCGATGTCCAAAGGTCAAATTGTAACACGCTTGAACGAAGAGTTAGGTCGGAAAGTCGTTCATGAACTTATAATTCAATAGCCGCCTGGTGCTCTTTGATGCCCCTGAACCATAAAGCGGTGACAGAAAAGAAGAACCCTTGCAACGAAAGCTGTAATTTGAAAGTCTGTATAGTAGAATGAAACCGATTGCGTGGACATTTTTAGGAGCTGTCGTGTTTTCCTTGCTTTTGATGGGGGCCAATCAACGGCCTGATCATTGGCACGGGGAAGGCGATCCGTACCACTCGGTTACGTTTCGTTCCGCGTACGGCGGATTGCCTGACAGTTCGAACAGTTTATTTACGGGCAGTGGCAAGTGTGCTGGCTGCCATGGAAAGGACCCCAATTCATTCGCTAGCATTGCAGGACAGTCCAATCCAGCGATGCCTATGCCAGATGGTTGGGATGTTAATGTGACAGACTACTGGAGAAGCACGTTGATGGCCAATTCCGCTCGTGACCCATTTTGGCAAGCAAAAGTGCGCCATGAGGTGATGGTGAATCCATCACATCAATTGGAATTGGAGGATAAATGCACGTCGTGTCACGCTCCAATGGGACATTTTGCTGCGCATCACGACGGGGAGCCTCACTACACCATGGCTGCGCTGTTACAGGACAGTTTGGCGATGGATGGGGTGAGTTGTGTAGCCTGCCATCAGCAAGCCCCCAATGCAGGAGAACACCACAGTGGTAATCTAGAATTTGACGATAGCTTGGAGTTCAATGCGGACATGTTTGTTCACACGTACAAATCGTATGGACCTTATGGAGCCGGCAAAGACGAGCCGCCCTTGTATGATTTGCCAATGATGCAGTATGCATTTTATAAGCCACTGTACGGCGAACATGTGCCAAGCGGTGAAATATGTGCGGGATGCCACACCCTGGTGACCCATGCCACAGATCTGGAAGGCGAATACACAGGCATTGATTACGTTGAGCAGGCCACGTATCATGAATGGCTCAACTCAACCTATGCGGACGATGGTGAAGAGCCAGCTACATGCAACGCATGCCATATGCCGCGAATTGAAGATCCTGTTGTGATCAGTTCGGGCTATGTCTTTTTGGAACCCCGCACCCCGTTTGGATTGCACACGCTCGTCGGAGGCAATGCCCAGATGCTCGAAATCATGCGAGACAATACCGATGCATTGGGATTGGAGACGGCACCGGAATTGTTCGACAGCACCTTACAGCGCACGCGGAATATGCTTCGGAATGAAACAGTGGATCTGCAGGTGAATATGGGCGATTGGACTGATGGGGATGGGGCGATATGCGATGTGCAATTGACCAATAAAGCAGGACATAAATTCCCTTCTGGTTACCCTGCACGAAGGGCTTGGATTGAAGTGAAGGCTACGCAATCGGGACAGGTGATTTGGCACAGCGGTCAATGGGAGAACGGTTCAATTACGGGTGTAGATGAGGCTGGGCTGGCGGTCTACGAACCGCATCATACCATCATTGACGATCCATTGCAGGTGCAGATTTATGAACTGGTCACCGCGGATGTGAATGGGGACCCTACGAATGTCCTTGAACGAGCAGCCTCTTCACTGAAGGACAATCGACTCACTCCGAAGGGGTTCAGCTATTCTCACGCTGTCTACGACACCACACGGGTGGAGGGTTTGGCTTTGAGTGATCCGAACTTTGATGTCGGACTCGGACGGCACACGGTTACCTATGAAATGTCCTCTTCCGTTGCGATGACAACAGCGGCCATCGATGTAGAGGTGAAGGTTTGGTATCAGGCCATACCACCGCGGTGGGTAGAATCTATGTTCGCGTTTGAGGACAGCACTATTCAGGCTTTCCAGGCGTTTTTTGAGGCCCAGGGTGCTGCTCCTGAATTGGTTACAGACACAGCATTTACAATCAACATGTCGGGCTCTTTTGATGCCAGCTTAGAATCAGAAACTTGGGCGATTTTCCCGAATCCCACCGATGATGGACGAATAACGGTAAGAGCACCGGAACGTGCAACCGGATCTTTGTGGGAACTGTATGACGCCAAAGGTTCGCGCGTTTCATCGGGTTGGACCCGTCCTTCCCAGTCCTTGCAATTGCCTGCTTCGCGCGGAACTTATGTTTTAAAATGGCTTCTGGATGACGGTGAGTTGGTGACCCGGAAAGTGGTGCGACGCTGAAGAGTTTTCCTTAATTGGGCGGGTATTCAGAATCACCATCCCATTCGGTATCTGAATTTTCGTCATTGTCCTTACCGAGGTAAGCTTCAAGTAATCCGTTCGGTAGATCCACGTGAAGGGTTTTCATCGCACGTTCAACCTTGATCTGGACTTCTGAAGGAAGAGGAATGAGCACCTCACGTCCTTCGATTTGAACTTCCAATATGGGATACATGGCGTAGTCTAGAACCCGCTGTATGGTTCCAAGTTCCGAACCATTTTGCAAGTCATTCACCTTCCAGCCATCGACCTCGTGCAAATAGAAGCTATCCGAATTTAACTGTGGCAAGAGCGATAAAGGAGCAAATGCTTGGGCCGATGAGATGGCTTTTGCCTTGGCCTCGCTATCTACCCCGTCGAAACGCACCACAAATTTATCGGCTGTGTTGTGAGAGCGAATCGAATCGATGAAGTGCGGAATGAGCCGATCGCCGACTTTGAGCCACACTGCATCCAAATCCCGGTATGCTTCAGGTTCATCTGCGTCGATGAAGAAGACGACTTCACCCTTGTATCCGTGAGGTTTGGTAACGCGTCCCAGAACGAAACAATCTTCTTCTTTCATGCGATCATGTTGTATTCCCAAAAGGAAATGTTGTTGCAAAGAAAAGGGCCGTCACGCAATGTGCAGCCCTTTTCATATTGTTTGGGAAAGAATTAATCCTTCTTTTCCTCTTTGTCTTCTTCCGCCGCAGGCGCTTCTT
>DBBR01000041.1 GCA_002292325.1 Flavobacteriales bacterium UBA979
TTTATCAGCACGACCCCAACGCCTCAATTCACGGCTTCGGAAGAAGCGCTTTGCGATGACGAAGTCTTTGACTTCAATGCCACACCGCCATTTGGGGTGTGGTCTGCTTCTTGCGGAGATTGCATTATCGAAGGCACTGGCGTGTTCTTTGCGGACCAGGCGGATGATGGCCTCAACACCGTGACTTTTACGACGCTTGGAGTTTGTCCCGGCACATCGAGTATAGAAGTGGGGGTGTCAGCCTTGCTCGAAGGGTCAATTGCAGGTCCCGCATTGCTGTGTGAGGATGACAGTGCCATTTACACAGCGGATGTGCCAGGTTACTGGAGTTCTGATTGCACAGGCTGCATTGATTCTCTAACGGGCGTTTTCAATGCCGCAGGTCAAGAGCCCAATACGTGGGACATTACGTTCACGCCTGATTCATATTGTCCAGTTGGCGACGTTGTTCAAGTGGCTGTGAATGAAAGTGTAGCAATTGGGGCATCAAATGTTCCGGGCAGTTTGTGTGAAACCGCCGCGGATTTTCAGTTGAATGTCAATGTTACGGGGGGTACGTGGTCCGCTGCGTGTCCCGATTGTTTATCCGAAGCTGGACTTTTGGATGTTTCCAATGCACCCGTTGGACTGTTGCCGATTGAGTATGAGATCAGCAACGGAGCCTGCGCAGATACTGCAACTTGGACGGTTGATATTCGACCGGTATTGGAAGGAACTTTTGATCCCACAGATCCTTTTTGCATCGGCTCATTGGGCAATCTCACATTTACGTTTGATGCAGACATACCCAGTGAGTATACCTCAGGTGCAACAGGGGATTGGAATTCTATAGATTGCCCAGACTGCATCTTGAATTCGGGTACAGGCGCTTTCTCAGCCAATGAGCTTGGAATCATTGATGTAGAATTTGAATTTGATCACCCATGCAGTTTGCCTTTCACAGGAACGGTCGTGGTCGCCCCTGCTGTAGACGCATCCATCGTGCCGATTCCAGATTTGTGTGAGTCGGGTGATGAAGTTATGTTGGAAGCTGCTGCGGGAGGTGCTTCCGCCATCGAGGGAGCATGGGAGTCGGATTGCAATGCGTGCATTATCGAAGGAGCAAGTGGTGTTAGTTTTGATCCAACTGTTGGCGCCGGTTCTTACACGGTAAGCTATACCATTGATGACGTATGCTTTGATAGTGATGAGATCGAAATCTTAGTGGTTCCGCAACTCGACGCTACCATCAACTTAGTGGATTGGGTGTGCATGGCCTTGGAGGGATTGCAGCCTGAAATTTCGTCTGGCGGTGGAACTTGGTCAGCAAACTGCGATGGATGCATTTCTGAAACGGGCGTGATTGATCTCATGCAAGCAGGAGCGGGGCTATTGGAAATCAGCTATACAATTGAAGGGTTGTGTGGGGATGAGGACACAGTCATTCTTGATATTGTGGCATGTGATGTGGAGGTGGTGAATGTCTTTTCTCCAAATGGAGATGAACAGAACGACGAGTTGGTGTTCCGAAATTTGTCAAGTTTTCCGGGAAACGAATTGAAGGTGTTTGATAGGTGGGGAAACCTGGTCTATCGAAAGTCCAACTATGGAAACAATTGGCGCGCTGAGGGAGTCGCCGCAGGCACATATTATTATGTGCTCACGGTTCCGGGTAAACCGGACTACACCGGTTCGATTACCCTTGTTCGTTGAACAATTCTTGCGTCTTTTCGAATTGTTCGAGCGCAGCCTGTTTCGTCGGAATGGTGGAGGGGACTTGACTGGCAGCAATGCCCTTCCACTCCATGCCACAGTATTCAAATGCTTGACGATATGGTAGAAAATACGTGCTGAGCGTGTGATTGTTGGCTTCTCCGGGCTGATAGGATTCCAGGGAAGCGCCGATGGTTAGGCTCAAAGCGATGGATTTGCCTCGCAACTTGGAATTGTGCGACGGGAAAGCCCATCCTGGAGTCAAGGTTTGATCCATCCACGACTTGACGATCGCTGGTGCTCCATACCAATACACCGGTGCATGAATAACGAGGGCCTCCGCGCGTTCGAGTTGAGCCTGCATTTCATTGACCAAAAAACGTCCGTCATGCAGATGCTCACTCAATAGGATTTTCTCAACTTGAAGATGCTCCAATTGATCGATGTGATCCAGCAGTTCTTGTGTGAAAGAAGAGCGAGCGGGTTCCGGATTTCCGATAACATACAGCACGGTTGACATGCCCACGGAACAATTCGCGCCTGCCAAAGTTCTCCGGATATAAGTCTAGTCACTGAATCTGAATTGAAAACCCAACGAGAAACTATGCATGCTGGGCACATTTGTGGGGTTTTCATCAAAGAAAGGCAATAAACTCACCTCTGTTAGGATGCTCATTTTTCCGAATCCGACGGCTATTCGACCATGCAGTTGCATCAAATTGACAGGCAAGTCGATGGCTGATGCGCTGGCAGAAGTTGAGTTTTTTAGTATAAAGGTGTATCGACTGAGTAACCGATAGCCAGCGACAAGTCCCATCTCCAAATGGAATCCGTTGCCTCCTTTCTTATAGGTGTGAAGCGATGCCAGCAAGGGTACCCTCAGATAAACTGCATCGATGTGGTTTTTGCTCACCTGCAGGCTATCCGGATTTAAGGCGTCAGCAATGACACTGTTCGAAGCATCCTCATAATGCAGCCGATGCCTATCATCGATGCCAAGGTGCCACCAATCGAACCCAACTCCCGTTGTCAAACCGACGAATTCGCCAAGAATGCGTTGCCGTTTTTCAAAGGGGTTGAATTCCATTCTCCAGGATTTCGCAACATTGTCGGTCATCAGTCCAAGTCCGTCCCGGGCTCCCCAACTGGCATTGTAATCTTCCAAATTTCCTTGAAATTGAATCATGGAGATGGAGCTTGCCGAAAATCCGCGCCAATTCCCAATGGATTTTATCTTGGTGTCACTTTCCTCTTCCAATAAAGCGCAGAGATGGCATGGAATGGATTCCATTGCAGCTGCAGACTTTGAGCCAATAAAAGACAGGATGAGCAATGAGGTAAGAAATGTGCGAATGATCATTTTTGGTATGTGATTTAGAGATCAAAAACCCGGCTTAAGTTGAATCCAAAATAGATAGCACCGTCCTTCCACGCGCCGGTGGTTTCAGTCAGGAATGCTCGTTCGAACATACCTTGGGAGTTGGTCATGTGAAGTTGAAACACATGTCCACCCGTTTCAATATCCATGCCAATTGATAAACTGTTCACATTCGTGGTAGGCAAACCTTTCAGTGCGTAATGGTATTCGAGGTTGATGGATGCTCGGTTGCTTACTTTATACCGCCCTCCTCCACTGATAGTCCATTGATCGTTGGAGTCATCGAGCGCCTCGACCAAATTTCGATGTGTGAGTGAAGGTATGAGGGCCAAGCTAAGTTTCGGCCCCCACTTCTTTGCGAAGATTGCCTGATGTGTATAACTCATGCGGTGATGAAAGCGATTCTCACGCGTTGGATCCGTCCATTTCAACCCGTTGATCATGCTCACTGTGTAAAGTGTAAGGCTTAGTGGAATGCTGTTGTCCGAGTTCTGTCGAATTGCCCGCCACTTCAAGGAACCTTCATAGGTCTTTTGGAAAGTGCTTCTTGCGATACTGAGGCTGAGGCGGTCCGTAACGCCATAATCAAAGGCCATCCGCATACTGGCATTGTCCAAGCCCCAAAGCGCGTAGGCTCCTTCGTTTATTTGTCCAAACCGATGGGCAATGACGAAATGAAGGACGTTAGCTCCGGGAGTTTCATTGCTTTGCACGTTGATGATTCGGGTGTCCTTGAAGGTTGCTGATACAGGCCGGACCATGAGTTCTTCTTGGCCTAAGTCATCAAGAAGACTTTGAGCGTTGACCGCTGTAGGACTTAACCAAAGGATGCAAAGCATCAGGTATGGCAGTGCTTTAGAAAGAGAGGTAAGGCAATGAGGTCGACTCATGCTCTAGCGAGGATTTAGAACAGCTTGGATTTGGACATCCAACGAGGTTGCGATTTTATTTCTGACCAATTTTGGGATGGGGATGCTATGGTCGGCCGGAGCGATTTTGAAGTTGGATTCAATCTCCCATCCAATCCCATTCCACATCAACTTTGAAGGAATGGTGCGGGCTTGTTCAACTCCGTGAACAATCAATGCTCCTGCAGCTGTTACCTCGTGCCACATGCCGTCTTTCAGGCCTTGATTCCAGTCGGTGATACGGCCTTCAAAGGAACCATTGGGGTGCAAAGTGGATTCCATGTAATTCTCATTAAAATGCTCTTCCATCAATGCCTTTTCGAATCGAAATGCGAGAACAGGTACCCGGAAGGCAAAGGCACCTTCGTCTGTGATCAGTCCAGTTGCTTGATTATTGGTGGCTTCGATGTCCTCAATGGGAGTGGAAGAAAAGAACTTGACCGTTCCTTCCCGCGTCATGTATTTCTGGCTGAACGCACTGGATGCAGCCATCAGGAAGAAGCACAATAGAAAGGTGTTTTTCATAACGATTAAAATTCGGGAGCCCCGGAGTCGATCCAACTTCGAATCAATTGAACATCACAGGTATCCAAGCTCCCATTGGGCGGCATGGAGGCGGAGTTTGATGGAGGCAACTCGATTCGCTCGAGGAGTTGACCATTTAATGCGGCGGTTTTGACCTCTTGGTAAGCTGTGAGCATGAGTCCGCCTTCGGGGTTACTTCCGCTATGACAACCTGAACAGCGGCTGGTAATTATGGTTTCTACGAATGCATCATACGATGCGATGCGATCGGGGCATCCCGGTCCAAAGAGTGCATCTTCCGATTCGTATTGGCATCCTTGCAGAGCAAGCACAAACAGTATGATCCCACAAAAGTTGTGCAGGAATGATCGAGTTCGTTGCATGTTCAAATATAATTGCGCAAGTTGGATAAAAGCCAATGAAAACAGTGCGATTGCTTCTAGCTCTGCGTGAGCAATGATGGGCTCTTTGATGCCGACGTTGGCAAGAGTTTGCGATATTTGCGGAAAGGTCAAGCAATGGGCAGAGCATTTGAATTCAGGAAAGCGAGAAAGTTTAAGCGTTGGGCAGCCATGTCCAAGACTTTTGCGCGACTCAATAAAGACATCATCATTGCCATCAGGGAGGGCAACGGAGCTGATCCAGAAATGAATCCACGCTTGCGCGCGGTTTTGCAAAACTGCCGTGCGGCCAACATGCCGAAGGACAATGTAGAACGGGCGATCAAAAAAGCGACGGATAAGGACACCTCAGATTTCAAAGAAGTGAATTTTGAAGGGTATGCCCCGCATGGAATTGCAGTTTTTGTTGAGACAGCCACGGACAACAACAACCGAACTGTTGCGAACGTTCGCAGCCATTTTAACAAGTGCAATGGTAACCTGGGTACCTCAGGTTCCGTTGAGTTTATGTTTGACCAAGTGTGTTTTTTTAAAATCAAATCCGAAGGACAGGACGCCGAGGAATTAGAGTTGGAATTGATTGATTTCGGTGCGGAAGAAATTGGCTTGGACGAGGACGCGCTCGTTATCACAGGTACGTTTGAATCCTTTGGGCAGCTTCAGTCCAAATTGGAAGGAGATGGCATGGAAATCTTGGAGTCGGGTTTGGAACGCATTCCCAATATCACCAAAGAGTTAGGTGCTGAAGAGACGGCTGAGGTGGAGAAGCTCATCGAGCGGTTGGAGGAAGATGATGACGTTCAGAACGTGTTTCATACGATGAGCTCGGCTACGGACGATTCAGAGGCATAAGGGAGGTGTCCTTTGGTCGGCGATGAGCTCGCTTTAAGTACCTTCGCGCCATGGAAAGTAAGCAGGTTTCTGAGCCCACGACGTTGCTTGAATTTTTAATGGAGCACGGACAGTATTCCACTCGCACAAGAGCACGGACTGCTATTAAGGGAGGAGCAGTTGCTGTGGATGGCAAGCCACTTCGAATTCCTTCTGCCAATCTTTTGGCGAATCAAACGGTAACATGGAAGGCCCTGCAGTCAAAAAAGGCAGTGAAAGATTTCAATCTCGGAGGGGCAAAACCGGTTACCGATAAAGCGGAGAAGGCTCCATATGAGGTGGTATTCGAGGATGACAATATTTTGGCCTATGTCAAACCTGCCGGCATGGTCTTTGCGTCACCTAAGCCACAGGTGAAGACGTCTTTTACAGCCATGAAAACATGGATGGAAAAGGCGAGGCCAGAGTGTGAAAGCATCCAGTTTGTCAATCGCATTGAAAAAGAATCTTCTGGGATTTCCATCATTGCCAAGAACTTAATCTGGCGCAAACACTTGCAAACGAACTGGACTGATTTTACACGTAAACTTTACGTTGTAGTCGAGGGACATTTGCCTGCTGACGATGTACTCGTCTGCTTTGCAGATGAAGAAGGGAAGAAGAAGCGCACCGTTCGCGAGGTTCCGTATCGAACGATGCGGGCAACATCAGCACACACCATGTTGAAAATGGAGATTGGTTTTGAGGACATCCCAATGCTGATGGCTGGATTGAGGCGTCAACAGTGTATGTTGGTTGGCAAAGGCAAAGAAGCGGCTGATCCTATGGATCGTTCGGGCCTGCACCTTTTTGGGGTGGATGTGATTGGACCCAATGACCAAGTCATCCAGATCAAATCACGCGTACCTCAGCCATTTTTGAATTTGATGAAAGGGGGTAAGGGCCCGAAGGCGCAACCGAATTGGAAAAAGTCCCCACGCCAAACAGAAAAAAGCACCTGAATTGAGGTGCTTTGGCAATCGTGCTTAGAAGCGCGAGTTTCTGACTACAACTGATACCGGTTTTGAAGCCAATCCCGAAGTTCAACGGACTCCTTGGGATTGAGATTGCGAAATGCAATTCGCATCGCTCTTCGGATCATGACCGGTTCCGCATGCACATGACGAATGAGCGATTTATATTGCTCAAGCGCGGTTGGTGAGTGCATGATAGGGATACCGGAGATGGACATGAGTTCGAAGAGTTAGAATCGATTCTTTCCTACGATGTTCAACCTGATTTTGTTGCAATTGAAGCCGGAAAAGGAGTAGGGTGAACTAGTATCGTGTTGTATTTCAGTGAATTGTAAAACGAACAAAGCACCAGGACGTTTCCCGGTGCTTTGCTTAACCTAAACCAAATTCACTTGACGCTTTGTGTGCGAGTGATGTTAATGCTGATGGAAATCCAAGGATTGTGCCAAACTCAGCATCAGCCATAGATTGGGGAACCAAATGCCGTTAAATTTGTGCAAAAGAAAAAAGAATGAGCAAGTCAGTTTATGTTGTGTCGGCAGTCAGAACGCCAATGGGAAGCTTTTTGGGGGCTTTCTCATCGGTTTCTGCAACGGACCTTGGAGCAACAGCAATTCGTGGAGCATTGGAAAGCGGGGGAGTGGCACCTGAAGCAGTTCAGGAAGTATTCATGGGCAACGTGTTGCAAGCTGGATTGGGACAGGCACCAGCGCGCCAAGCCGCCATGAAAGGTGGGATTCCTCAGGATGTGCCGTGCACAACGGTCAATAAGGTTTGTGCAAGTGGCATGAAGTCCATTGCATTGGCTGTTCAAGCCATCGCTTCCGGAGACATCGATGTTGCTGTTGCCGGCGGAATGGAAAACATGAGCCAAGTTCCACATTACTTCCTGGGCCGAAATGGAAACAAATTTGGGGACATGAAGATGCAGGATGGCATGTTACTTGATGGATTGACCGATGTATACAATGCCACGCATATGGGGAATTGTGCGGAGCTATGCGCCAAAGACCACGCCATTTCCCGTGAAACTCAAGATGATTTTGCAGTTGAAAGCTACGAGCGTTCTGCCAATGCTTGGGCGAATGGTGCCTTTAAGAATGAGGTAATTCCAGTAGCGGTTCCACAACGCCGTGGAGATGACTTGGTAGTGGATACGGACCAAGAATTTAGCCAGGTCAAAATGGAGAAAATCCGATCGCTGCGTCCAGCTTTTCAAAAGGATGGCACCGTGACCGCCGCGAATGCCTCTACGCTTAATGATGGGGCAAGTGCATTGGTTTTGGCATCGGCTGAGGCCGTTGAGGCCAATGGTTGGAAACCGCTGGCACGAATTGTTTCTACTGCTGATGCAGCACATGCGCCCGAATGGTTCACGACGGCTCCTGCTAAGGCCCTGCCCATTGCACTAAAAAAGGCGGGTTGGGATACTGCTGACGTTGATTTATGGGAGTTGAATGAAGCATTCGCCGTAGTTGGAATTGTCAATGTGAACTTATTAGGCCTCGACGCAGAAAAGGTCAATGTAAACGGTGGGGCGGTTTCACTTGGTCACCCCTTGGGGTCAAGCGGCAGTCGCATTGTTGTTACGTTGATTCACGCGCTTCAGCAGCACGGATTGAAAAAAGGCGGCGCCGGAATTTGCAATGGCGGTGGAGGCGCATCCGCGTTAATGCTCGAATTGATCTAACGTATGCCGGATTCTTTGAAGGTAGGCTCGACAGTTGAAGTGTGTGTTCCTCTTGCGCCTTTGCGAGTGGCTGCAAGCGATCGGGCTGAGATGTCTACTCAAGCATTGGCCGGCGAACGATGCATTGTACAGCAAATTGGAACAGGGGATTGGATAGAAGTGGAACTGGTGACAGATGGCTACAAGGGGTGGACCGATGCAAAACAATGGGCCTTACCGGATTCCCTTTCAGAGAGGCGTTGCCTCCTGCAAGCTCCTGTGAGCAGTTGGTTGCGTGAAGATGGGGTTCAGCTCGAGCTTCCTTCAGGGAGCCAGTTGGTGCTTGATGAACATGATTCATGGAAGCTAGGCCTGTGGACTTTGCAACCATTGGATGACTTGGACGTCGCTTTGGGTGCCCATGCTAAACCTCTGGATGCGGCTATTCAATTTATGGGGACGCCATACTTATGGGGCGGTAAAAGCTTGTTCGGAATGGACTGTTCAGGCCTCATCCAGGTGACCTTTCAATTAATGGGTAGGTCAGTCCCCAGGGATGCGAGCGATCAAAGTTGGATAGGCGAAACGGTGGACATCCAGGATCGACAAGCTGGAGATTTGGCATTTTTCCAAAATTCCGAAGAACGCGTCGTTCATGTCGGAATGTTAACTTCTCCAGGGAACATCATCCATGCAGCCGGCGAGGTTCGCTCAGATGAGTTGACGGAAAATGGAATTGTACGGGATGGGATTCAGACCCATACACTCCACAGCATCAGGCGTTGGTAGCATCCAATTGAAAAGCTTCTTGATTGACAGCCATGCGTTTCAGCAGTATGCTGGGGCGATAGCGGTCTTCTCCATAAAGTTCCTGCAAGCCTTCCAAGACCTTCAATGTCGGGCCGATGCCTCGTTCATTGGCCCATGCCAACAGACCTTTCGGGTAATTTACGCCGCGTGTCATGGCGGTATCAAGATCGGCAGCTGTGGCAATATTCAAATAAAATGCATCGGCTGCCTCATTGATGAGCAGGGCAATAATGCGTTCTGAAATCCAACCAAATGCTTCGGTTTCGACGGCATCGGTTTCGATTGGACTTGTTTCATACAGATAATAGCCTTTTCCAGACTTGCGTCCCAGCCAACCTGCATCGACATGTTGTTTCTGAATTAAACTTGGACGGTACCTCGGGTCATAATAAAAGGCCTCAAAGACGGATTGTGTGACAGCGTAATTCACGTCGTTGCCAATTAAATCCATCAATTCGAATGGCCCCATGCGGAACCCGGACGCTTTCATAGCAGCATCAACCGTCTGTGGAGAGGCCAATCCTTCTTCCACGATTCGCAAAGCTTCTCCGTAGAACGGTCGAGCCACACGGTTGACGATAAACCCTGGAGTATCCTTGGCCACGACGGGAGTTTTTCCCCAAGCCTCCATTTGCAGCTTGGCGCGTTTCACCAAACTGGGCTCCGTTTGCAACGCGGGAATTACTTCTACCAAAGCCATCAATGGAGCAGGATTGAAAAAGTGCAATCCGACAAAACGTTCTGGATGACTGAGCTGACCCGCTATGGCAGTAAGTGACAGTGAGGACGTGTTGGAAGCCAAGATAGCTTTAGAATCGACCAATGTTTCGAGCTTTTGAAAGACTTCTGTTTTCACGTCTAAATCTTCCACGATGGCCTCAATAACCCAGGTGCAGGGAGCCAGTTGATTCCAGTCCGTAGTCCGTGTGATGGACCGCTGCACTTCATGACTAAACTCCATTGTCCAGCGGTCCTTTGCCACCAAGCGATTGGCTACAGAAGCAAGCGCATCTTCGCTCTTTTGAAGTGCGCTATCGTTTTGATCGACCAAGACTACCGAGTGTCCGGATTGCGCAGCAATTTGAGCGATGCCCGAGCCCATCGCTCCAGCGCCGACGATCCCAATGCATTCCTTTTCCTTTTTCATGGGACTAAGTTCGGAAGAATGCATTTGAAATTGCCCTCGTACCTTCGGGCCATGGATGTACAGGAAGAATTAGAGGCCTCCGTTGCCTATTTGAAGGAGCGTGGAATCGATCAAGTGGATGTGGCGATCGTCTTGGGCACCGGGCTGGGGGGCTTGGTGCACAACATTGATGTGATTTCTGAATGGAGTTACAGCATGATTCCGCATTTGCCAGTGGCCACGGTTGAGTTCCACTTTGGTAAATTGATATACGGGAATTTGGCTGGTAAGCGTGTGCTTGCATGGCAAGGTCGATTTCACTTTTATGAGGGGTACAGCATGGAACAAGTGGTGAAACCAGTTCGTATCTCTAAAATGCTGGGAGCCGAGGCCTTGCTGATATCCAATGCGGCAGGAAGTCTGAATCCAGACATGAAAAAAGGTACGTTGATGTGCATCGAGGATCACATCAACCTTTTGCCTGAGAATCCTTTGCGGGGTCCAAACTTAGATTTCTTAGGTGATCGTTTTCCTGATATGTGTGCGCCTTATGATGCGGAATTGAGCTCCATGATGTTCGATGTGGCCCGTTCTCAAGACATTCCACTTTACACGGGAGTGTATGTAAGTGTTGCCGGGCCTCAATTGGAGACCCGCGCAGAGTACCGTCACCTCAAACTGATTGGTGCTGATGCTGTTGGCATGTCCACGGTACCCGAAGTCATTGCAGCTGCTCATATGCAAATGCCTTGCGCGGCGGTGAGCGTGCTCACCGATGAGTGCAACCCCGAAAAGTTAGCTCCCTTTGATTTGAACGAAGTAATTGAAGTGGCTCAAACCGCCGAACCTCTGCTGACACAATTGTTCACCGAGTTGATAAGACGGATCGAAACCTGACGACTGTTAATTCTTGACTCGCGTTCGTAAACAGCTCATTCGAAGGTGTTTACTGTGTTTTTTTATTGCAGACATGTTTAAGATTAAAGCACTTAGATGCAAGGACTGCGGAGAGAGATTAAAGGGCAGGAGCGATAAGTTGTATTGTGATGATCGGTGCCGCGTGCGTTATTTCAGAAGCAACAATCAGTTGCATCTCATCAAGCGTGGTGTCGATCAAATTTTACACCGCAATCGGTCTTTGCTGATCCGGATGAGAGAAAACATGAAGACCTTCTCGACGAACTCCGAGGACAGGGCTTTCTGGCTAAGGAGAAAAGGGTTTGATTTCAATTTTCATACGCATGTCCTCACCTTGCATGATGGTCGCATGGCAATCATGTGCTACGAAGAAGGGTATGTGTTAGACGGCAACGGTGTCGTGCCGTGGTTGGAAAATCAAGAAAGGGTGCAAACGTTACTTACGACGTGACCGCCCTCCGGATTTCTTTTTTTTCTTCTCATGAAAGGCTCCTTGGTAATCAGGGTCACGTTTGCGTAACTCTCTGTCGATTTCCATCGCTTGTGATTTCTTTTCTGGCTTTGGAGTTTCGAATTCTTCTAATTCGGGAGGGTTGGGAAAAGCGAGAACTGGATGCTGGATGAGCTCTTCAATCCGTTCCATCGCGAACCGTTCAGCGGAATCGTACAAAGTGAGTGCGGTGCCATTGCGAAAGGCCCGTCCAGTTCGTCCAATGCGGTGGATGTAATCATGCGGGTCACGTGGTGCAGAAGCATTGATGACCATTGAGGTTTCAGGGACATCGATTCCCCGGCTGGCCACATCTGTGGCAATCAAAATTTGAACCGTTCCGGTTCTAAATTCCTGCATGGCATTGATGCGGGAGTTTTGACCTTTGTTGCTATGGATTGCTCGCACGCCCATATCGAACGTTCGCTGAAGAAATCGGCTCAAGTTTTCAGCATCCTCCTTTTTCCGTGCAAAAACAAGCAGCCGTTCTTCGCCGAGTCGCTCGCGCACAAACCATTCAACGAAAGCGATTTTTGTCCGCAAGTTGGGCAACGCCAGCTTGAACTGTTCGACGGTTGCCACCGGAGTTGATTGCGGAGTTACTTCGATCCGCGTAGGCCAGAGTAAAAACTCATCGGCCAGTCGCTCAACACGCGCAGGAAAGGTCGCTGAAAAAAGAATGTTTTGTCGCTTGGAAGGAATGACCTCTTGTATTTGTCTTATCTGAGGCATAAATCCCATATCCATCATGCGATCGGCCTCATCCAATACGATGTGCTTCAGCTTTTTGGTCTGTACATGACCGTGGGAATAAATCTCCAAAAATCGGCCCGGAGTCGCCACTATGAGGTCTACGCCGTTTGCAATGGCTTCGATTTGTTTTTTGGGTCCGACGCCTCCGTAAAATGCGACAATCCGCAAGTCGGTGTAATGTGCGAATTTTTCGGCCTCTGCATGGATTTGTACCGCTAATTCTTTCGTTGGAGCCAATACCAGTGCGCGAGGTGATTCGCCCTGTGCATACTTAAGTTGTTGTAAGATGGGCAACAGAAAAGCGGCTGTTTTGCCTGTCCCTGTTTGTGCGATACCTATGACGTCTTGGCCCGATCGGAGAGGTGGGATGGCCTTTTTTTGTATAGGAGTGGGTTCCTCATATCCCGCATCGGCGATGGCATTTAAGAATTGACGGGTAAGCTTAAGTTCAGAGAAATCCATGAGACAAATTTAGGTTACCTAAATTGCGCAGAATACATGAATGACTCATTTGCTCATATGAGGCCTTACCGAGAGGACGAAGTCCCTGGTGCCATTGACTTTTTATTAGAGGCTATGGACTGGAACGCCCAACTTTCTCCTTTTTTAGGTGAGGAAGCATCGAAGGAGCTCATCGGCAAGATGAAATCGATCAATAGTGTCGATCGCTTTCAAGGCGAATTATCGAAGGTTTTCATTGATTTGGTTCTTGATCGCACGGCGACGGATGTCACGCTTTCCTTCGCTGATAATTTCCAAGGTGAAGGAGCACTCTTCATATCGAATCACCGTGACATTGTTTTAGATCCCTCACTCATCAACCGAGCGCTGCTTTCGCAGGGTGTCCCTACGACGCAAATTGGAATAGGAAGCAATCTCTTGCGAACGGAGTGGGTTGAAAAATTGGTTCGATTGAATAAGAGTTTTATCGTTCAGCGCGGAGGTTCATTGCGAGAACAATTCTTGAGCAGTGCTGAAGTAGCTGCTTATGTGCGAGAAGTGATTGTCAATGAGCATGCGTCTGTTTGGCTTGCTCACCGTGAAGGCAGGGCCAAAGATGGGAATGACCGCACCTCTCCAGCTTTGATGCGCATGCTGCTGAATGGAGAGGAGGGTGATTCGTGGAACAGGCTGCAATTGCAACCGGTTAGCTTGAGTTATGAATGGGATCCTTGCGATGGAATGAAGGTTCGTGAATTGCTGATGCGCGAGCGGAATGAGGGGGAATACGTCAAAGAACGAGGTGAGGATGAGCGCAGTATGAAACAGGGACTATTTGGGTGGAAAGGCGGAATCCACGTTGAATTCTGCGAACCCATTTATTGGGAAGATCCGCCTGAAGGAATCAGGCCAGCGGTCCATTTGGCCGATCGCGTGGATGACCGGATCCATAGGTCGATGAAAAACTGGCCTGCACAGCATTGGGCAGCTCAACGCTGGTTGGAAATTTCGGACGGTGCATCAAACATCACTTGGCCAGAAGGTTGGGAGCCTGACAGCGTTGGAACGGAGACACAAAATAAATGCCGCGAGCGATTGGCGTTGATTGGTGAAATGATTGTGGATTCAGAAGTCAGCCAGGCAGACATCGAAAAGAAGTGGTGCGAAATCACGATGACTCCACTATTGAATCGCGTCCTAGCGGAACGTGCTGCAGTCCTTCTCTAATAATTCGCGGTTATTGTTTCCAAGAACGGGCAATCTCGGCGCATACGATGGAGCCCGCCACTCCCGCATTCAATGACTCGGCTTGCCCTTTTGCAGGTATGTGGACCGGAATGGAATGATCTGACAAGGAGGTCTCCCGGAAACCATGTGATTCTGAACCCACCCATAAGAGGCCTTTCTTCCAAGATACCTCCGTGTAAGGAGTGCCTTCCATTTCGAGGTGAAAGTGTTGTAGCTCGGATGATATGTTACCGTCAAAAACAGCAATGGGCACGCGGAAAATCGAGCCCATCGTGGCTTGAACACATTTGCTTGACCAAGGATCGGTTGCATCGGAGCTCACCAATGCACCTCCCATACCAAACCAGTCGACACTGCGAATCAGTGTTCCGAGATTTCCTGGGTCAGCTATTCGAGAAGCGACGAGGCCAATCGGCGTAGGTGCTGATTCGATTTTATCCAAAACATCCTGCACCGAGTACCGAGGAATGTGCACGACAGCTAAAATGCCAGGCGGCGACGTCATTTGAGAAATCCGTTCCATTTCTTTGCTGGAAATTTGCTCTGATTCCCCGCGAAGTTTATCTGGAATTAATTCAACCAATGCCGCTACACAGTAAATTCGTTGAACAGTTAATGTGCTTTTGGACAGTTCGATGATTCCTTTTTCACCTTCTACGACAAACAACCCTGCCTCACGGCGCTCTGCGCGATTGCGTAAGGCACGAATGGACAGGATTTCTTGGCGGGTCATGGTGTTAAGGAATTGGTGGCAAATCTATGGATTAAGCGCATTGGTTGTGTTGAGTTCTTGCTCCGTCACCAAGAGATTGGGACCGGAGGAGCGTTTGTTGAACAAGGTCCAATTGGAGGTGCTTGACGGCATACCGGATGATTTAGCAGATTACGAAGATGTGTTGCGTCAACGTTCGAACAGTTCTGTTGTTGGTTTGCGAATCCCGATGTGGTTTAATTTGATGGTCTCTACCACTGCTCTGGAAGAATCCAAGCGGCGGCATGCTGAAAGAGGAAAGGAGCCGGGCGGTATTCGTTGGTGGTTGGCGGAACGAATGGGGGAACCTCCAGTTGTGTACGATGCGCTATTAACAGAGCGCTCTCGAATGAATGTTCAAAGTTTAGCAAGAAGAAAAGGTTACCTCAATGCCACCTGCGTATCCATTGTAGATAGCCTTGATCCGAGCAGGGCCTCAGTCACTTTGCAATTGGAATTGGGTCATTCTTGGACCATTGGTGAATGGAACTGGAGCATCGAGGGATCTGGTGTGGAGGGAAATGCTGCCATATTTGAGGCGAAATTACCGATCGGAAGTAGGCTTGACGTACAAGTGTTGGAGGCATTTCGGGAAGACATTGCTAAGGGCTTGCGCAATGTTGGATATCCTTCCATTCAAGAGTCACACATTTATTTTGTTGCGGATACCTCCTTCGACCGGAGCGGTCATCGGACACGAATTAATGCGGAGATTTTGCCGCAGGATTGGGATGAATCGGGCTCACCGCGCCCGCATGAGAAAGCACGTTTCGGATCCATCAATTGGACGGATGGCACGGCAGGGGAATCCCATTCAGGCGGATTGGATTCAACGACGGTGTCGTTCCTTGTTTCCTTGGAGTCAGGAGGTGTTTTCAATGAGACCGATTTGCAATCAACTTATCAGCGTATCTCCAGGTTGCCCAGTGTGCGCCGTTTGGAAATTCCCGGCTCCTTGCGCTCGACTCCTGCTTCAGGAGCCGTTTACGATGTAGAAATAAACATTCACCTCCGAAAGCGTTTTGGCTTGGTCACTGCAATGGAAATGATTCGCAGTGATGCGCGTTATGGTCCGGTAGTGAGTTTTGCTTGGAGAGATCATAATTTTTCGGGTAAAGGGAACACATGGGGAGCAAAAGTTTCTGGTGGACTGATCTCGACCCGACCTTTTAGCTATTCAAGTGAATCGTTGGTGCCGAACAGTGGCACATGGTCCGTTGACCTCGATTATTCTACAGTAGGGATTCCCCCTTTGGATTTGGAACGACTCAGGCCATCCAATCAAGCCAGATCTACCGTTGCCGCGAATTGGGTTCGGGAAATAAGGCCAGAGTACATTCGCGAAGCATTTGGACTGAGATATGGTTTCAACTTTGTCGAAAATCCTTCGAAGAATAGCTTGTTGGAGATTGTGCCCTTCGAGCTCCGATATTCGGATATTCAATCCAAGCCAGAATTTGAGGACTGGTTGATAGATCAGAACAATCCATTTTTGGATGCCCGATTTGCCGACTACACTTCATTGCTTTCGCGGATGCACTGGGAGTCCGACTGGAGCCTTCCAAAGCGGCATCTGAGCGGGCGTTACCGGGTCGATTTTGAATGGACTGGATTGGGGCTAAGTCTCTTGAATTCGGCCGTTGACACGGAGGAAGAAAGCCAAGGGCCTTGGACATTAGCGGGCATCCCTTTAGCTCATTACATCCGACTGGAGACTGATTGGTCAGGCCAAGTTCGCGTGGGGCAACCTGCACAAGTGGGGTTGCATTATCGGTTGAAATTAGGCGTTGCAAAAACAGGGGAGAACATGGATGCGATGCCCTTTGACCGAGCATTTTACGCCGGTGGAACCAATGGAATTCGCGGGTGGTCCATTCGTGATTTGGGACCGGGATTTGCTTCGGAAGATATTTCCGGAGGGGGAATCGTCAATGGGGTTGGAGATTTGCAAATTGAATTTTCGACTGAATACCGTCGGCACTTAACAGACGCCTTCGAGTTGGCGTGTTTCACCGACGCGGGAAACGTCTGGATATTGGATGGTTCTCATTCCTCTGAATTGCAGGCTCTCAATTGGAAATCAGTCGCTCTTGGGACAGGTTTAGGAGTTCGATTGGACTTTGACTTTTTCTTGCTGCGCCTCGATGGGGCCTTCCGTGTGCACGATCCATCTAGACCTTCATCCGAGCGCTGGATCGATCTTAAAGCTCCCAAAGGTCAGGTTCATTTGGGCATCGGACATTCATTCTGAGATAACAATGGGGTTCGCTACCTTTGACGTGTAAAATGAAAAGAAATGGGTTGGTTTAAACGAATTCAAGACGGGATTACGACGAAGAGCGCGGAGAAGAAGGAAATTCCAGAAGGTGCCTGGTACCAGTGCCCAAGCTGCAAGACAGTGGTAACGTCGCAACAGCATGTTGAGCGAATGAGTGTATGCAACTATTGTGGGCATCATGACAGAATTGGAAGTGAGGGGTATTTCAGCATCTTATTTGATGAGGGTAAATTCCGTGAGATTGCTCCGAAAATCACCAGTTCAGATCCGCTCGAATTCGAAGACACCAAGGCGTACAAAGACCGATTGGAAGCTGCAAAAAAGAAGACGGGACTGAACGATGCGCTTCGGACGGCATCTGGAGAACTCAATGGAATGCCAGTTGTCATCAGTTGCATGGACTTTCAATTCATCGGTGGTTCGATGGGAAGTGTGGTAGGAGAAAAGATTGCAAGGGGAATCGATCATGCATTGAAAAAAGGGTGCCCGTTTATTTGCATCAGTAAATCAGGCGGAGCGAGAATGATGGAGGCTGGGTTGAGCCTGATGCAAATGGCAAAAACGAGTGCGCGGCTTTCGATGCTTTCTAAAGCTGGTTTGCCTTACATCTCCGTCTTAACGGACCCCACGACTGGCGGGGTGACGGCATCTTTTGCAATGTTAGGTGACATGAATATTGCAGAACCCAATGCGCTCATCGGATTCGCTGGACCTCGGGTGGTTAAAGAGACGATTGGTAAAGATTTGCCTGAAGGATTCCAACGGTCTGAATTTCTGTTGGAACACGGGTTTTTAGATGCAATTGTTGAACGAAAGAAACTCAAGGAGAAATTGGCCTTTAGCCTGCGAGCTATGGGGGATTTCGTCAAGGTCCAATAAATCGGAAGATGGCATTGGATTGCGCGCCAATGGGTTGTACCTTCGCGCCTCAATTTTAGCATCACGAACATCGATTTGATTTCGACATGTATTTAGATTCCACCAAAAAGAAAGAGTTCTTTGCCACCTTTGGCACGAACGAAAAAGACACGGGAAGCGCAGAGGCACAAATTGCCATGTTCTCGTTTCGAATTGCCCACCTAACGGAGCATTTGAAGCAAAACCGGAAGGACTTTCACACGCAACGGGCATTGATTAAGCTTGTAGGTAAGCGTCGGAAGCTATTGGATTACCTCAAGGTGAAAGATATTGCACGCTACCGCGAAATCGTTTCGAAACTCGGTTTGCGTCGCTAACAAAGATTTTATAAACGAAGGAGGCAATTGGTACATCACCATTGCCTTCTTCGTTTTTTTGCGTCTTCACCCAATGGGGTGAGATGCCTCAAGATGATTTTACAGGAAAGATGAATTATACGGTACACAACCAAACCATTGATCTCGGCAACGGGCGCGAGATCACCATTGAAACCGGCAAGCTTGCAAAGCAAGCACACGGATCAGTAGTCGTTAAATGCGGCAAAACCATGTTGCTGGCAACAGCAGTTTCAGCGCATGATGTGCGCGATGATGTTGATTTTTTACCTCTTACGGTGGACTACCGCGAGAAATATGCGGCTGCCGGAAGATTCCCTGGTGGATTTTTCAAGCGAGAAGCACGACCATCAGATACGGAAGTTTTGGTCATGCGATTGGTAGACCGAGCATTGCGTCCGACATTCCCAAGTGATTATCACGCGGGAACACAGGTGATGATTCAACTGATGTCTGCGGACGAAGAAGTGTTGCCGGATAGTTTGGCTGGATTGGCAGCCTCTGCCTGCCTCTCCGTCAGTGATATACCATTTGATGGTCCTATTTCGGAAGTGCGCGTAGCACGAGTGGATGGCGCATTTGTGATCAATCCCCTCCGATCTGAATTGGAACGGGCTGACATGGACATTATGGTAGCCGGTAGTCTGGACAGCATTGTAATGGTTGAGGGCGAAATGAACGAGGTAAGCGAGGACGAGATGGTGGATGCCATCGAAGCTGCTCACGTAGCGATTCAGCAGCAATGCGAAGCGCAAAATGCACTGGCCAAAATGACCGGACATTTCGGAGTTCAACGGGACTACTCGCACGAGGATCACGATGAAGATCTTCGAGACCGCGTGAACGCTGCTTTGACAGATTCCATGTATGAAGCGGCCAAGAAAGGAAGCACAAAAGAAGAGCGAAAGACCAAGTTCAAGGAATTGAAGGATGCATTTATGGCGACTGTTTCGCCGGAAGAGGCTTCTGAGAAAAGTTTTATGTTGCGCCAATACATTGGTGCGGTGCAAAAGAAGGCCATCCGTGATTTGCTGTTGAATGAGGGAGTTCGATTGGATGGTCGCTCGTCAACGGACATTCGTCCGATTTGGACGGAAGTGGACTACCTGCCGAGTACGCATGGAAGTGCCATTTTCACACGAGGGGAGACGCAGTCACTCACTACACTTACGTTGGGTACGAAACTCGACGAACAGCTCATTGACAGCGCATTGGTTCGCAAGAATGAAAAGTTCTTATTGCACTACAACTTTCCGCCATTTTCAACAGGAGAGGAGCGTCCATTGCGGGGAACAAGCCGTCGTGAAGTTGGACACGGAAACCTTGCGTTGCGTGCGCTAAAGGTTGTATTGCCTGAAACTGCCGATTGCCCGTACACCATTCGATTGGTCAGCGAGATTCTTGAATCAAATGGTTCATCATCGATGGCGACTGTTTGTGCTGGAACGTTAGCGTTAATGGATGGTGGTGTCCCCATAAAGGCTCCAGTATCCGGAATCGCTATGGGACTGATTACCGATCAAAAATCGGGCAAGTACGTTGTGCTTTCCGATATCTTGGGCGATGAAGATCACCTGGGCGACATGGATTTCAAGGTGACGGGAACGGAGCATGGCATTACCGCCTGCCAGATGGACATTAAGATTAAGGGGCTGAGTTTCCAGCAACTTCGAGAAGCATTGGCGCAAGCACGAGAAGGCCGGCACCACATCCGCCGCGAGATGCTCGGAAGTCTGTCAGAGCCTCGAAATGACTACAAGGAACATGCACCACGCATTGTTTCATTGGAAGTACCAGGTGATGCGATCGGACCAATCATTGGCCCTGGCGGAAAAATCATCCAAGAAATCCAAGCTGAAACGGAAACCACCATTAGCATTGAAGATGTGAACGGAAAGGGCATCGTTGAGATTGCCGCGGCGAATAAATCAGCCATCGATGCTGCATTGGCTAAAGTTCGAGCGATTGCATTCCCCCCAACCGTTGAAATTGGTGAAGAATACGAAGGAAAAGTCAAGAGCATTATGCCATACGGCGCTTTTGTGGAAGTGATTCCAGGCCAAGATGGTTTGCTTCACGTTTCTGAACTAGACTGGAACCGCGTGGATCGAGTAGAGGACATTCTGAAAGAAGGCGAGGTCGTCAAATTCAAAGTGGTTGGGCGCGACGATAAGACGGGCAAAATCAAGTTGAGCCGCAAAGTTTTGATGCCAAAGCCCGAAGGTTACGTGGAGCGTGCTGAGCGACCTCGTGGAGATCGCGGCGATCGTGGACGCGGACGCGGTGACCGAGACCGGGATCGAGGTCCTCGACGAGAAGAGCGCAACAACGATTAAGTTTCGTTGGTGCAACAAAAAGGCGTTTTTATGCATTTACTCTAATACGACAAACAAGCAATTCAATTCATGAGGCAACTAAAAATCACCAAGCAGGTTACGAATCGTGAAACCGCCTCCCTTGACAAATACTTGCAGGAGATCGGTCGGGTGGATTTGATTACTGCAGAGGAGGAGGTGGAGTTGGCTCGTCGCATCAAGAAGGGAGATCAAGTGGCGTTGGAGAAGTTGACGAAGGCCAATTTGCGATTCGTAGTGTCCGTGTCCAAGCAATATCAAAACCAAGGCCTGTCCTTGCCTGATTTGATCAATGAAGGCAATCTGGGATTGATCAAGGCTGCACAGCGGTTCGATGAAACGAGGGGTTTTAAGTTCATTTCTTATGCCGTTTGGTGGATTCGTCAAAGCATATTACAGGCCTTGGCCGAGCAAAGCCGGATTGTTCGTCTCCCATTGAATAAGATCGGATCCATCAACAAAATCAACAAAGCCTTTGCTCGTTTGGAGCAAGAGTTTGAACGTCCTCCAACCGCAGCAGAATTAGCGGAGACTTTGGACATGACGTTGGATGAAGTGAAGCAAAGCATGAAGAATGCGGGCCGTCACGTTTCCATGGACGCCCCTTTGAAAGATGGGGACGAGTCGTCATCGAACATGTACGATGTAATGCGGACAGGTGATACGCCATCTCCGGATATGGACTTGATGACGGAATCGCTTCGAAAGGAGATTGAACGTTCCTTGCGCACACTCACTCCAAGGGAAGGAGACGTAATTCGACTCTACTTTGGCTTGAATGGAGAGCATCCCATGACGTTGGAGGAGATCGGTGAGCGATTTGACTTGACTCGTGAGCGCGTGCGTCAAATCAAAGAGAAGGCGATTCGTCGGTTGAAGCACACGAGCCGAAGCCGGATTCTAAAGAGTTACCTCGGCTGATTCATTTGAATCAAGCACCTTCCAAAGGTGCTTGCAAGCCAGAGAGCGATATGGAGCCCAACGTTGTGCGTACGTCACATATTTGGACTCAGAAGAAGCCATGGAAATGCCGTACAGGCGTTCCATGGCTTTTTTAATCCCTAAATCACCTGGAGCGAATACATCAGGACGGTTTAAGGTGAATATCAAAAACATGTGGGCAGTCCAAATTCCGATGCCCTTGATTTGTGTCAATGAAGCGATAACTTCTTCGTCAGGAAGCGTGTTCAGTGAATCAAATCTACGGGCTTGTTCTGTCCATGCGTGACTCAAAGCTAGCAGGTAGGTAGCCTTTTGTGGGCTCACCCCAACGTGCCGCATTTCTTGTACGGTGCAATTGAGAATGAAGGCGGGTGTAAGACCACCATCTGTCAAAGCCCAATCCGATAGTCGTTGAAAGATGGTAGCGGCGGCTTTGGTGCTCAATTGCTGGCCAATGATGGCTCTGCAAAGTTCAACAAAGGATCTTTTGGGAGAGAATGGGGTGGGCGAAACCGAGAATGGTCCTTGCGCCATGGCCCATTTGCAAAGGATTGGATCCTGTGATTTTAAGTGAGCAATGAATTGTTCGTGGTCGACGTTCATACCATGAATATGCATCATCTTTGTGGTTCATGAAGACAAGTGGTTATTTTTTCAAGTTCGATCAGGGACATCTAATGGGGTCGGCGGCGTTGCTGCTGATTTTGATGTTCGCCGGATTGGGAAGTTGTGGTAAGGTGTCTTACACGGATAACCCGAATCTGCGGTTGTCATTTTCTGCTGATACCGTTCTTTTTGATACGGTTTTCACCACCATCGGTTCAATTACATTGCCTTTGAAAGTATACAATGAGGGCAATGACGCTGTGCGAATCGACGAAATTTCATTGGTTGGTGGTACGGAATCGGATTTTCGGATCAACGTCGACGGTGAGGTGGGACCGATTGTTTCCGATTGGCCGCTCATGGCAGAAGACAGCCTGTGGATTTTCATAGAGGTAACGGTTGATCCGACCGATGCGTCCACCCCGTTTATCATGGAAGATGAAATCCTGGTGAATGCCAACGGAGCCGATCAATTCGTTAAGCTCATTGCCTGGGGACAAAATGCTTATTTTCATGGCGATTTGGATCAAATTTCACCTTTACCATCTTGCAATGAAGTATGGACGGCGGATCGTCCTCACGTGGTCTATGGTATTGTGGAGGTTGAGCCAGATTGTAAGCTGACTATTGAAGAGGGTACGCAGGTACACGTGCACGATGGAAGCGGTATTTTGGTATACCAATCGACTTTAGAAGTGAATGGAAGCTTGGGAAATGAAGTCGTATTTCAAGGGGATCGATTGGAAGAATCGTATGCGGATCGACCTGGCCAATGGGGCATTCAACTTGATTTTCAATTTGAAACGGAATATGGGATTGAGGAGTTCACAGCGCAACGAGGGGGGATTTGGTTGTTTGGAGGTGTCGATTGCACCATGGATTATGCTGTATTGAAAAACGGTACCATTGGATTGCAGGTGGATACAACCGGGACGGTTGGATCAGCAGCGTTGGACATCACCAACACGGTCATCCACAACATGAGTGCGTATGGCCTTTTTGCGCAAGGTGGTACCATCGATGGATACAACAACTTGTTGTATGATTGCGGTCAATCGACTGCGGCGTTTACACTGGGAGGACGCTATCGGCTCGACCATTGTACGTTTGCGAATTATTGGTCGGAGGGCGTGCGGCAATCTCCATCTGTGCTCATGACTGATTGGTATGAGGATGTAAATGGCCAAATTCAAATTCGCTCGTTGGCAGGATCGGAATTCAACAATTGCATCATGTGGGGGAATAATTATTCGTTAACCGATTTTGATGAATTGGTGGTGAGCATTTTGAACGTGCCTTCGAATCCTATCATCCGTAATTCCGCTGTTGATGCAGAAAGTGAAGATTTCCCATCGGCTATACTTGAGGGAACTACAACGGATAATGTGCCTCCATTCGCCTCTTATGCTGATCGGGATTTTCACTTGACCTCGAACAATTCCCTCTGGAATGGCGGCGGGTCTCAATTCAGTATTCTGACAGACTTAGATGGTTTCCCTCGGAACATAGGGATACCTGACAAAGGCTGCTATGAAAGGCAGCAATGACCTTTTTTGTTCGTTGAATCGCAACTTTTAAGGTTCTTTCTCGTATGTAATCTTTATGATGACCACGGGAATATTGGATGCGCTTATGCGGCTTTTTGCAGTTTTTGCTGCGGGAAGGAGTTCCCGTGAGGCGATGCTGGGTCGTCAGGCAGCGGATCGTTACTTGTCCGGCCGGCTCTCATTTGAGCTAACCAAAACATATTTAAAGCACTATGATGCTGCGCTCGATGAACTGAATCAACGATCTCCTGCGACCAATGACGAGCGAATGCTTGCGAAGCGAAGATCTAAGCTGTCTGTTCGCTTGCTGTACCTATGCGATCAAATTCAAAGTGAACTTGGTGCGACTGATCGGATGATCATGTTCGCACGTTTATCTGAATTAGCAAAGGCGACGGGTACGATAGATGAAGCTGATAGTTTTTTGAACTCGGTGTCCTCGGCTCTGATGTTGAGCGAACAAGATGCTTGGAACATCAAGCAATTGGTTAAATGTGACAACATGCAGGATGCTGCTGGAACATGTGTTTTTTCAGTGCCATTTCCACACGATTCTTCATCTCAAGTCATCGCCTGCAATGTGTCTGCAGATGAATTGTTTTTCATAAAGAATCTGGAAGGAAAAGACTTAAGGCTAAACGGAAATCAAGTGGTCCCTTTGGCGACTACTCCGATGGTGCAAGGAAGCGTATTAAAAAACGCATCAGGTCATACATTGTTCTTTAGCGACGTGTTAGCGTTATGCTCAGATTGTGATGGGGATTTGGGTCAGATTGAATTCAAGGGGGTTGACCTCTCACATTATTTCTCGTATCCCGGTGATCAAGCATTAAGGCCGCTTTCGGTAGATGCCTGCTCCGGAGATTTAATCGGAATCATGGGAGCAAGCGGTTCCGGAAAGTCGACGTTGCTCAATGTTTTGAATGGCTCACAAAAACCGACGTTTGGTCAGGTTTATTTGAATGGTTGGTCCGTCTATGATGAAGCGGCCAAAACAAAAGGCAGCATTGGTCATATCGCTCAACAGGATGTTTTGATTAGTGAATTGAGTGTTTTGGAAAACCTCAAATTCAGCGCTCAATTGAGCCTTGGTAATCTAGCTTCAGAAGTGCTTGATGCTCGAGTGAATTACACATTGAAGCGATTGGGTCTTTGGGATATTCGGGACTTGCGGGTTGGTTCAGTCATGGACAAAACCATATCAGGTGGCCAACGGAAGCGATTGAACATCGGATTGGAATTGATTCGGGAGCCTGATGTGCTTTTTGTGGATGAACCCACGAGCGGATTGTCGAGCAGGGATAGTGAGCACATCATGGACATCTTAAAGGAGTTGACGCTTCGTGGAAAGATCATTTTTGTAGTCATTCATCAACCGAGTTCAGATATTTTTAAATTATTCGATCGGATTTTACTCATGGATGTTGGAGGCTACCCAGTCTACCAAGGCAACCCCATGGAGTGTCTTGGATACCTCAAACAAGTTTCCAATCAGGTAGAGTCGAGAGATAGCGTTTGCCATGAATGCGGAACAATCAATCCGGAAGAAATATTTGAAACGATTGAATCCTGCATGGTCGATGAATATGGCCACCTCACGGATAACCGACGAATTTCTCCAATAGAGTGGAACGATTATTACAACATGATTCAACCTCCCATATCTGAGGAGGGGATTTCTATTGTGGAACTTCCTGAACAAGGAAGCATCCCTTCATGGTGGTCGCAGTTTAAGGTGTTTTGGCAACGGGATTTTACAGCCAAAAAGAAAAACCGGCAATACGTATGGATGAATCTACTTCAGGCGCCAGGATTGGCGTTGTTGCTCGCTTTGTTCACCCGATTCCAAGGAGGTGGTGAAGGATATATATACCGCGAGAGTGAGAACCTGCCCCAGTTCCTTTTCATTTCGGTCATTGTTTCGTTGTTCCTGGGACTGAGTTTCAGTGCCGAAGAGATTTTTCGGGACCGTCCAACTCTTCGGCGCGAGCGATTCATGCAGTTGGATTGGAATGCCTATTTGGCATCAAAAACAAGCATGATGCTTGGCATAAGTGCACTTCAAAGTTTATTGTACGCATCGATTGCGGTATGGATATTGAAAATACCCAATGCGTTGGGAATGATGTTTTTGACCTTATTCAGTTTAAGTAGTTTTTCGAATTTATTGGGACTGAACCTCTCGTCGGCTATGAAATCGGCGAAGAACATTTACATCATCATTCCGCTTTTGATTATCCCCCAAATCATTTTTGGTGGTGCGATCATTCGATTTGACCGATTCAATCCCATTTTCACCCAAGTTGATCGAGTGCCCATCATTGGGAACATGATGGCATCCCGATGGGGTTTTGAGTCGTTAGCGGTATACCTCACCCGTGAAAACGAATCCGATCGTCCGTTCGTTCGGATTGAGGATAAGTTGGAGCGATCCGCGTGGCGACGGGACTTTTGGTACCAGTCTTACCGTGATTTGAAATCAAATGATTTACGTCAGATTGAGTGGGATAAGGCATGCCTTGAGTTAGAAAGTTGGGGCTATTCTTCAAGTAACATGGGCAATGAAAAAGAACTTCGATCTCAATTTATGCAGGTCTATCGGGATGCCTTTGGTCAGCGCGATTCATTGAGAACGGCTTTGGCTGAAAACGTTGATTTGAAACAGTTAAAGGATGCCCACCACAACGAAGCGCTCCAAGAGTGGGTCATGCAGACGGACCGCAACAAACGAGTCGTGGTTTCGTCGCGGGGACTGGTTCAAGAAACTGCGTTTATTCATCAAATGCCGTTGGGAAGGCAAGCTTGGAACGCACCGTTCTATGCACCCGAAAAACAGATCGGATCGTTTACGTTCAAAACACCAATGTTCAACATCCTTACGTTGTGGGGAATGTCGTTGGTCTTGTATTTTATCTTGGCGAACCGGTTGCCCGAACGCTGGGGATGGGGCCGAAGGTTGGATTGACCGCTATGCGGAAGTTGCAATAAGTCGAAAAGGAATGTCGATGATGGCATCATAATCTTCCCCCGCTTCGAGCATGTCTTCGTCTTCGTCTTCATAGTACCACAGGATCGTTGCATCGGCAGGGGACTTTTCAATCCGCTTTAGCAGATCCATGAGGCATTTACTGCTACTCGTATTGAAGTACTCAAGTCGAATTGAAACTTCTACCTGTCCGCTATTTTCCGGGGATAAATATTCGTCTATCCAATCCATAAGTGGCCTATAAAACTCAATCGAATTTTCAGGAATCGATCTGCCACTCAATGCCAAGGACAAAGGAGAATCGATAAATTCTACTTTTGGAGTTTTCGGTGTTCCCTCGAGCTGAAGTAGACTCATGCGTATAAAGGTAGATTTACAATGAAAGTTGCCATAACATCCGAATTCGACTGTGAGAAACTCAATTCTGCACAGCCTTCTGATTTTCTTAATATTTCATGCAGCCCGACACCGCCTCCTCCGTGGTCGCTGCGTTCGTTTTGGGAGATTTGGCTCAATCGCTGAGCGCGCAGGGCTTCTGGGTTGAGACGCTTCAATTCATCCCATCTTTCTTGAAGTGGTTTTTTTGCTTCAGCTTTGATGGGATTGCGCGATTGAATGATCCAATCTTTTGAGCTATTCTCTGGGTTGATGGAAAAAACGATTTTCTCTTGAGGCTTCGCTGAGTGATGATGCAAATTCTGAAGAAGTTCGATGGATACATGGATGATTCGCTTCTTCTGCAATGTGGAAGCCTTCAACGCATGCAATCGATTTTCCAACCATTCAAGAATAAACCGTGAACTGGAATCATGCACCGGACCACACCAATTCAATTCGCATTTCATATTTGCAGTTGCATCTGCTGATACCGGCAGTTGTCCAGGTAAGCGGGCTGAATCTGATGGGGCTGGGCTGGACATGCTTCAAAATAACATCAAAGGACCGAATTTCGAAGTAGGTTTGCAGAATAGTAATGATGATTGATTTGTGGAAAAGCGACTCGGATTGGTTTAGGCATTGGTTTAACACCGATGCGTATCATTCTCTTTATCAAAAGCGAGACAACCAGGAGGCTGAGAAGTTTGTTGAACGGATCTCCAACGTCATTTTATCGGAACCCAATCAGTGTATTCTGGACCTGGGTTGTGGAATTGGCCGGCATGCTGCTCACTTAGCCAAAATGGGCCATGATGTAAAAGGAATGGATTTGAGTGAAAACAGCATTCGAACGGCTCGGCTAAATAATGACAATAAAGAACGACTTCATTTTGAAGTGGGGGATATGCGCACTTTGCAACGTTTATTCAACGAAAATGAGTTTACCGCGGTCGTTTCCATGTTCACGAGTATGGGGTATTTCGAAAAGGACCAGGATGTGGAGGATACATTCCAGGGCATTGATCATGTGCTGGGTGAAAAGGGGATTTTCGTGTTGGACTTTCTGAATGTACCATGGGTTGAAAGTAAATTGGTTGCAGAAGAAAAAATTGAGCGGGAGGATTATTCATTTTTGGTTCATCGCAGAATTGCTGGCGGTTGGATCGAAAAGTCCGTTCAATATGTTGATTCAGAGGGGCGGCTTCAGCATTTCGTTGAGCGCGTTCGTGCGTGGGACTTTGAGGATTGGGAACGCCATTTCAAATCCTTGGGTTGGCAAACAATTCATCGTTTTGGAGATTATGCGTTGAAGCCTTTGACCATGAATAGTCCTCGGTGTATACTTGTCGCTCAGAAAAAAACATGTGGTTAGCTGCTCTAATTTTAATGTCCATTGCCCTTGCGGGCGCAGCGGCATACGACCGATTCGGTAAGTATCTGCAAAATCACCTCAGCATCATTTTAGCTTTTGGTGGTGCATTTCTCATTGGAATCATATTCAATCACCTGGTGCCGGAGACGTATGCGATGGATCCTAAAGTAGGGTGGATTGTAGTGCTAGGATTTTTGCTTCAAGGATTTTTAGAGTACGGATCACAGGGCATTGAACACGGCCATGTCCATGCACATGCGCCGCAAAGCCAATCCAAAATGCCTTGGGCGATGTTTTTCAGTTTATGCCTTCATGCGTTTATTGAGTCGATGCCTTTGCATTCTGAATCAGCAGGTGGTGGTCATGGTCACGATCACTCGCATGCACATGAGCACGCAGGGCACATTCACTTACATGCGATTGAGGGTGTCGATTTAGCGCTTCTTTTGGGATTGATATTGCATAAGTTCCCGGTGGCATTGGTACTCATGGGCCTTCTGGATGCATTGGGTATTTCTAGAAGAAAACGCTGGGGTGCTTTGGTCGTCTTCGGCCTGATGCCTTTGCTGGGCATGATGGCTTACAACGGCATGATGAGTATGGGTGGCCTTTGGGCAAGTCAGCTCCCCGTATGGGCTGGAGGCATTTTGATTGGAATCCTGCTCCACATCAGCACGACGATTTTGTTCGAAGCAAGCGATGGCCACCGTTTCAACCGAAATAAACTTTTGGCGACCGTAGCAGGATTAATTCTGGCAGTCCTCACTTCGGGTATTTAATCGATAAAACGAAACTTTTCTTAGACAAATGCGTAAATAGGAGTCACTTAACCACTCCCATGAAACACTATCGCATCCACATTGACATCGATAAGTTTGAACAAATCTATATGCACCGACATCGGTTTGAAGTCAATCTCTTTGAATACTGCCTCAATTGAAAAATTGGGGCTTTTTTTATCCTTCTTGAAATAAATCTACAGCGAGGCTATGTGCGTGGTTCCATGCTCGTTGATCAAACTCCAATGGAGCCAGATCGTTGATGCAGGCATAGAGTGATTCCGTTGGGATGTTACCAACCAATTTTTCTTGGGCCATTGGACATCCACCGATTCCCCTCATTGCCGAATCAAACCTCCGGCATCCGGCGTCCCATGTTGCTTTTATTTTCGCATCAACTTCCCAAGGCGCTGCATGCAGGTGGGCTCCAAGCTGCGATGAGCTGGATGCATCGAGTGCCTTGCGAAAACTCGAATTCAGCAATTCAGGCGTCGCGTTACCTACAGTGTCACTTAAGGCAATTACATCCGGGGCTATACGGCGCTCCAATTCACCGATTTGATCAATCAGCAGGGACTCGCTCCAATCATCTCCATAGGGATTTCCAAAACCCATGCTGAGGTAAACGACCAATTCTATGCCAGTTGATGCGAGTAATTCCTTGATGTTGGATAATCGCGTCCAAGCAGCCTTGCTATCGGCTCCCGTATTTCGGATTTGAAAGGTTTCTGAAATGCTCAGGGGAAAACCGACCACACGAACTCCATGCGCTGCTCTGGCATCTTTGGCACCGCGTTCATTGGCAACAATGACCAAAGGTTTGGTAGGTCCATCTAATTTCCCTTCATCGGCCAACTTATTGAAGACGGCCCGGGTATCGGCCATTTGGGGCACCGCTTTGTGGGATACAAAGCTTCCCATATCCAACGAGTTAAAGCCTACATCCAGCAATGTCCTATAATAAGCCAGCTTATCCTTGGTCGATACGGGGTGGGGCCAGCCTTGGATAGCATCTCTTGGGCATTCGATGACTTCAACAGGTGACATGTCCCAAAAGTAATGGAAAGGAGGTGAAACATTCTGATGCTGATTCCCGTATGAGACCTACGACTTCACACCTAGTATATATCATAATGGACTTGACAGCTTTCAACCGATTACCGCTCGACGAAAAGACAAATTATATGTGGGACCATGGCGTATGCCTTGCTCAACGCATCGTCGAAAACCGATACATTCTTTGCATTTTTGAATTGAATGGATTCTACGTTGAAGCGATTTATAGTCGCCGGAACAACCGTGTAAATGCTATTCTCCCTATCGCTGACTTACCAGAGTGGGATGGATATGTGGACCAAGTGCTTACCAATTTACTTCATCTGAATTGAACACATTGCGTCGGAAGTGAACGGGGTCTCCCCAAGAGGTCACTTGACCTCTGTCGGCTCCGAAAACTATCGATCTGCTCGAACCGCCCAATCGGCTTATTCTGATTGGGCGGTTCTTTATTTTGCCCAACGTGAAGTCGTCCGTAGATCGCACAAGCCAATTGCCTTGGGAGTCGAACCAAAAAGTGCCGGGCTCAATCACATCCCGATGTAACGAGCTAACGTTTCGCTGGGTGCATTGTCGTTTATAAAACGCGGTATCACGAGCATCGAAGAGGATGCTCACGGGATCATGCGGCTGCATGGTCAGGATCACAGATTTCCGGCAACTAATCTCTGTGGTTGAAATCAAATGCCAGCCAATCCAAGGCGCCAAAGTGATCAACGTGCAGGAATTGAACAGTAGCGCTTTGAGCCAGGTGATCCGTGATAAATTCACTGCCACAGCACTGAAGAGAAACCCTGCGCTGATAACCCACCAAATCCATGTTGGAACGGCTCCGACATAGAGGCTCCAAGCTGTATGGTGAGCGATGGTGAAACAATGAATAATCGGTTCAAGTATAGAATTGAGGTGGTACGCCCAGGTGTCGCCCCAACCGATTGGCGCAAGCCATCGAACCAATAACCAGCCGGCTAAACCCAATCCGATGAAGGCCATCAGCGGTGATGCGATCAGGTTGAAGATCAAAAAATGCACCGGAAAAACTCCGAAGACGGACCACGAAAGGAACCCGGTGCCCCATTGAGCCGATACCGGGACAGCTAACACAGAGGCAACTTTCATTGATCTATTTTTTCGATTCAAACTCTGAATCATCAGCAATATGGACAATACCGCAACAAAGCTTAATTGAGCTCCTAGCTCGCCAGCCATGGATGGTCGAATGATGAGCATAGCCCAAGCGGACAATGCGAGAATTTGAATGGAGGAGACCGGGCGATAAACGAGTTGTAAGGCTGCAAAGAGGGAGGCCATAATTCCCGCTCGAATCGCGGATACAGGCCACCCGCAAAGGCTAATATACCACCATACACCCATCAAAGAAATGAAGCCTAATGCGCGCAAGAGCCATCGTCTCCTTCTCAATAAGAACAGCGGTACGATTGCGACAAGCCCCACATGATAACCACTTACAGCAAGCAGATGAGCAAGTCCGGCATGGGTAAGTGCGGTCCTTGTGTCATAAGGGATCTTTGCCTTATCTCCCGTAGTGAGAGCAAATAGCAATCCGCTGACATGGGGTGTAAATGACCGATCTAAATCTCTCCAAAGTTCAGTTTTTATGTTCTCTTGCTGTGGAGGCCACTTGCCTTTTTGATCCTTTTGAGTCCAAGGAGGATGAAGGGCTCCAACGATTCCTCTCCGATGCTTCCACTCGATTACTCCGCGAGGTACGTTTGAAAATGGCATCAGAGAACCCAAGAATGCGGTGTCCAATGGTGGAGGACTGGAATATGACCATTCCATGCGAAATGGCGCGTGTTTTCTGTCGCATCGACAAAGTAGGGTGTGATGATGGCCTTCTTTTCTGATGCCCTCTGATTTACAAGTCCACATCCCTGTCAGCGGCGCCTTTGGAATGGCCTGTGTCCATTGATTATAATGTTTCATTCCAATGCCAAGAAGGAGCATGGTTGCAAAAGGAATGACGAGATGTCGCCGCTTTTGGACCACACCTATTGCGACAATTATAAGCACTCCAATGGTGATTTTCAGCGCAATGGAAATCGATAAGCAACCCATCCACAGGGCACATACTATGAGGAGGATGGGAGAGCGAATTTCATTTGAATCCATCCTCCAAATGTCTGCGCAGTCCTGACCGCAGAACAAGTCGTTTTGTGAATGCTAGACGTTGGTTTTGGGACGTGACTTCGTAAAGCGGTTCGCGGGAAGTTCATCAAACGTTTGCTTGCCTCTCAGGAAATAAGCAACCAGCACACTCCCTTGGTACCAGCCTGAGTAATTCATGGGGTGACATGGGGCATTCGCAGATCCTTGCTGACAAGCCAGTTTTTCAGCATTTCGGCGTGTTTTCATGAGTTGAAACTGTGAACGGAAATCTCGGTGCGCTTTCCAAACAGCTCCAAATAGTGGTGTAGAGCCTTCACGAAGGAATTTGATCGCGGCGATTCCATCCAAAATCATGCGGCGAAGAATCATCGGGTACAGAGCCCGTTGGTGGTGGTTTTTGACAAGTAAAAACAGGTTGTTCCTGAAATTTAGATAGGACTTGAATGGACTGATCTTTTGCAATGTGCCTCCACCTAAATGAAAGACAACGGAAGAACCACAAACACCTATTCTGTATCCGCGATTTTTCAATCGCCAGCACAGGTCGATTTCTTCCATATGGGCAAAAAACTCATTGTCCAATCCTCCAGCTTCATGATATGCCTCGCTTCGAATAAACAAAGCGGCGCCAGAGGCCCAGAACACCTCTCTATTATCCGAGTATTGGCCTTCATCGGACTCAAAAACCTCAAAGATTCTTCCTGCGCAAAACGTGTAACCATCGCGGTCAATGTAGCCACCTGCAGCGCCAGCATATTCGAATAACGTAGGATCGGATTCGTTCCGGATCAACGGTTGACATGCCACATAGCCCTCATGTTCCATCATATGTAGAACAGGAGGTATCCAATTTGATGTCACTCGGACATCGCTATTGAGCAAGATGAAATGGGTCGCTTCTATTTGGGCGAGCCCCGCATTGTATCCGCCTGCAAACCCCAAATTTTCCTCAAGCTGAATCACTTGTACTTCGGGATGCGTCCCCTGAATCCAATTGACAGAGTTATCCGTACTCCCGTTGTCAATGACCACGATATCTGCATGCAGAATCGAATGCTCAACTACGGAAGGTAAATAAACTTGAAGGTGCCGCAGGCCATTCCAGTTGAGGATGGCAACGACGGTTCGTTCAATGGGATTCGATTGCTTCATCGCGGATTAAAGAACAAATCTTCGGGCTCCTCGCCTGAAAAAGTGTCCCTTCGGGGGTTGAGTCTGTTCAATTGACTATCCGTTACGCGAAGTCGGTTCTCACGGTTACGCAATTGATGCAACCAATCTGAATTTTGTACTTCTCCCAACATATCCGAATGCAACAAAGTGAAACACTCCGCGACCATGTGGGGAGAAAAGAAAAGGAACCGCTTGTTCGTGAAGGGACCTGCACGGTGATAATGCCAAATCTCGTAGGGGTAGTAATCTGTTTCGTTGTGACGCTTCACTACCGTATTCGGAGGTCCATATCGCAGGTAGATGTAACCCATGTCGGTTTCTGCGCCGTGTCCGTTCCGGCATGCGCCGTATGAAGAATCGGCATAAGCAATGGCCCGGGTGTATTCGCGCCATCCCATTTCAGGAGATTCGGGGGAATATTGTTCCCAAAAATGAGCGAGAAAAGCTTGCATTTGGTCAACTTCAGCACCCTCGATTGTTCCGTTGATCGTTTTACGCTGCGATGCATCGGCACGGGGTTGGTGATCCCGGATGTGCTGAAGTAAAGTCAATGAATCGGTGAAGAATTGCAAATAACTTGGTAGGCCGGATACGTAATCGTTTTTGATTGCCAAAGAAGTGGGTGAAACCAATTGAAAGGGCAGCCGGTTCTCTGAAATAAGTTGATTTTCTCTCGTCAAGGCTTGAACAACCAACGAAACTGCCTCCTTCGGTTGCCCCGTATTTGGCATCGGAATGGATGTAAAAAGTGGAATAATCGGTGCCGCAACCTTTCGGAAGAATCGACGGGTACCCGGCAAAACTTGGCCTTCGGAGCCCTCAATCCAACAGCTGACCAAGAACATCGAATCGACAACCTCATGCACATTGTAAAGCTCCGAGTAAAATTGAATTTTTTCGGCCTCTGTTATGATTTCGGCATGTGTTATCGGAAGCATTTCATATCCTGATCGGGATAGCGGAGTCAATTCATCATCCGATGGGGCAAAAGCTTCCAAAATGAAGGGATCGGACCAAGAGGGCTGGTCCAATACAGGAATCTGAACCGGTAAGTTCAAGGCTTTTTGAAAGTTGGAGTTTGGATGCGAATCAGCGATTGTAACTGTAACATTGAACACGCCGCTGGGTACTTCTATGCGCTCCAAATGAAACTGTGTTCCTGCAACAGCCAAAAGTGAATCTGCCGAAACCGGGCCTAAAACTTGGGTTTTTCCATAATTGATGATGCCTTCCGATGACCGGACAACGGCTTCGATTTGGACCTTGGTTTGCCATCCATCGGGTTCCTGCAAAGGCCGAAATAACGAACCATCAAATTCGATGTGAACTTCGATGAACGAAGCCTCCATGGTTTGAAATCTAAGCACATCACAGTCAATCCCTGATTGGGCTTGACCCATTGCAAAGACTCCCCAGAAACTAAGTGTCAGCCAAGTGTATAGCGTTCTCTGAATCATGGAGCAAAGGTATTCTCTTTGAAGTTGATAAGCATAAATGTATCTCATCTTAGAATTCTATTTCTGGTTGGTTGTACATTGAGACGCCATGAATAATTTCATCCTGCGTGCCTTGGCTTCAAAGCCACAATCAGTGATCGTTTTGCTTGGACTGATTTTGATCTGTCCTAATTTGTCAATGGCTACGCACCTTGTGGGAGGAGAACTTACATATGTGTACCAAGGTACCAATGCTTCGGGGCAGAATGAATTTGAAATTCACTGCTACATCTACCGAGATTGCAGTTCGAACAATACCAATGGAACGGGTTTTGACGGCACGGCTGCTGTCGCAGTGTATCAGGGGTCTACTTTGATCACCACTGTTTCAGGTAGCTTGGATTTCAGCTCGGTGACCGACATTATTCCACAAAATCCGAATAACTGTGCTTTTCTGCCGGAGGATTTATGCATCGAGCGCGGAGAGTACGTGATTGATATCGCATTGGAACCCAGTCAGATTCCATACACGCTGGTGCATCAGCGATGCTGCCGTTCGCCTTCAATAACGAATCTTGTAATACCCCAAGACCAAGGCTTTAGCTTGACGACGACGATTCCAGGAAACCTGACATTGAACAATCCGAATTCAACGCCCATTTTCAACGAACTGCCTCAAGCCTTTGCCTGCAACAATTATCCTTTTCAGTTAGATAACAGCGCTTCGGATGCAGATGGTGATTCATTGAGTTACACGTTATGTCCTATCTTCTTGGGAGGAACCCCTTTAACTCCAATTCCTGTCCCGCCGACTGGCCCTCCGTTCACTCAAGTGGGATGGGAGAATGGTTTTAACGCTGCAAATCCTTTAGGGCCCGTTGCAGGACTGACGATCAATCCGATCACAGGAGTCCTTTCCGGCACGCCCAACATTGCCGGTAAATTTGCACTTGGAGTGTGTGTGATTGAATGGCGCAACGGCCAACAAATCGGCTCCATCCTGCGGGACTTTACGCTGGATGTTGTGACGTGCAACATTCAATCTCCGGGCTATGAGTCGCCTGAACCTTGCACCGGTCTTACGGTTGAATTCAATCAATTAACGAATCCGAGTGAGGCCTACACGTGGGATTTTGGTGTTGATGGTGCAACAGATGATGTCAGCACATCCGCAGAACCGAACTACACGTATGACGAGCCGGGGATATACAATGTGAGTCTCTATTTCGAAACAGGAACATGCGCTGACTCCTTGTTTTTTGAAGTTACGGCACATGACACGTGGGAAACAGATTTTGACATTGTGGATTTGGTATGTGACGATGGCGGGTGGTCTGGGAATGTTGTGCTGGATACCTCCCAATGGACCAGTTACATCAATTGGAATTGGTCATTTGGCGGGAATTCAATGCCTGCTGAATTGGCGAATGAACATCCAGGAATCGTTTGGTTCCCGCAGGATGAAGCCATTTCAATTTCACTCAATTCTTCTGCTTTTAATTGTGTCAATAATGCGCAAGTAGAGCTCGATTTACCAAGTCTTCCCATTGCGGAATTTGAAGTAACATCGGAGCCGTGCTCTGGATTGGAGGTAACGTTTGAGAATCTGTCTCCAGAAAGTGGCCCATTCTCATGGGACTTCGGCGGCGGCGCGGGACTGCCGAATGACGAAACAGATCCTGTTTTTACCTATCCAGCATATGGTACATACCTCGTCACGCTCACAGCCGGCGCTGGAAGTGAATGTGCGGATATTCAAACCCAAGAAGTCATCGTCTTACCGGCCAATCCATTTGATTCGACGTGGGTCATTCAGCCCTTGGCACTTTGTGAGGAGACAGGCTTCATGCTGTTGCAGTATACCGGGCAGGGCGCAGACTCTGTAAGTTGGAACTTTCCGGGCGTTTTCTCCTCGAATTTACCTTCTGTGGAAACGGACTTTCCTGGTCCGGGTGTTTACATGGGATCAATAACTTTATACAGTGTGTATTGTGACGTCGAAGAGACGTGGGAGATTGAAGCCACCGTTCCACCTGCGCTACAGGGCATCGATTACCTCGTGCCGAATATTATTTCAGCCAATAATGATTCGAAAAATGATGCCTTCACTGTTGAATTGACTGTGCCAAATGGTGATCCGTTATCCAATTTAGATCCAGGTCAATTTTATCAATACGAGTTGTCGGTGTTCAATCGTTGGGGCAACCAGCTGTTTACAACGCGACAAGCAGGTAAAGGGTGGAGGCCATCTGAATCCGTGGCCGAAGGATCGTACTACGTGATTTTCAAAGCACATCACGTGTGCGACGCGGAGCCATTCGAGTATTCTGGCGCTGTAACCGTAGTTCGGTGAAATCAGCTCGCTCGAAACAAATCTGGTCGACTGCACTTCAGCCACCATTTGATCGGGGATCGTGCCAAAACAGCCCGGATTCTCAGGATTTTTTCAGCGCCAAATTCAGCGTAGAATCGGTCCACTCCAGGATCAAGCGACCCTCCGAAATCAAATATTTTATGTCCAATGGCTTCTGCGGCTTGCAGCCCTGCATTAATAAGCATCACCGTGGCAAGGCCGGACAACTCAGAACGATTTTGACCACCAAAAGCATAAACAGTCTTGTCGGAGTCATGCAAAAAAACTGCACTTGCTAGGTCATCGCCATTGGTGTCCTGGACGATGAAACTGCTTTGGTGAGGGGAGTTCAAAATGAGTTGCAGAAGCTGTTCTAGCTTTTGTTCATCAGATTCCACATCTTTTCTTTTGCGAGCAAGTTGATGCAACGATATGACGCGTTCAACATCGTTGCATTGTGAAATGGTCAATCCGATAGCACTTGCCTTGCGCAATTGTTTTCTCCGGTGTTTTGGTAAAGCTGGAAATCCACCGTGTTCAGTGACTCTGAGCCAACGAGTGTGCCTTCTTTGGATGTGCCAATTCTTGGGTAAATCAAAAGATATTTCAGGAGGAAAATCGCATATGACCAAGGATGCCTTATGATTTTCAAGACCTTGGCAGAATGCACGAGCAGCATCAGAATTGAAATTTTTTCCGATATGTAGAGCCCACGGGGGGGTAATCAATGCCCTGACTCCCTTGATTCGCGTGGCACACAAGCCTGAATCCTCCTGGCATCCAGTGCAATTAACCGCGGCGAACCATTGGGGGTCTGCGTACCAGCTGTTGGGATGGGGGACAATGGGAGGAGGCATATGCTTAAATCCTATGGAGCAAAGAAACAACGGTTTGTTTCATTCAACGCAGAAAGGGTTCATCTCCTTGATCTCCTTCCTCGAATTATGAAGATGTAGTCCGCAACAGAAGGCCCAGTGGCAGCCTCGCACAAATGGACGTTTTCATTCCCTGCGCCAGGCTTTGAAGTGAGTTTCACGCCCGCGAGTTTGGGCTTCGGAAATGAAAAACGCCCGCTGTTGCGGGCGCTTTTGTTTCCTTTTGCGGAGGCTGAGGGATTCGAACCCCCGGTACCTTGCGGTACGCCGGTTTTCAAGACCGGTGCAATCGACCAACTCTGCCAAACCTCCAAAGACGTGGCAAATTTACACTTTTCCTTTCAAACTTGCAGTTTTCTGGTAAAGGTTTCCATAATGACTGGTGCTGAATTCGTTAACACCCCAATTGAATGATAATAAATATTATGTTAAACAGAATACATGGATGTAAAAGAGGGGCACTTGGCCCCTCTACTTATTTACCCATTGATGGCAATTCGATTCTTGAGTCTCAGTTATTTCAACATGTTACTCATCTTCAGCATTAAATCGTCTTGGCCTGTTCGCGCGTAAATATCACGCAAAGATCGCACCGTGTCTAAATCCTCCGCGTTTGCCTCTAGTGCTGCTTCAAGGAATGGACGAGCTTCTATGAACTTTTCTTTTGCAGCCTCCTCCAAAGCTTTCTGCTTGGCACTTTCTGCTTTTGTCATTCGGGGTTTCCACATGTCGTTTGCTTCATTGATGCCTTGTACGGCGTCGTTGAAGTACATCGCACCTAAGTTGTAATTGGCGTCAAAGTATGAAGAGTCAATACTGAGCGCTTTCAAATAAGCTTCTGCTGCAAGTTCTGATTTCTGAAGGTTGTCGTAGACGCTTCCTAAACTGAACCAAAGTATTTCATTCGTCGGATCCCCTTCGGCAGCGAGTTTCAGGTTGTTCTCTGCTCTTTCATAATCCTTGTTTTCCAGGTAAATGTTCAATTCTTCAATGATCAAGCTTTGCTCCCTCGGAAACAATGCACGAGCGGCTTGCAATTCGATCAATGCCTCCTCTATCCGTTCATCGAGGCGAAGAAGATTGGCAACAAATAGATACACGTTAGGTACTTGATATCCGTAGCTCCCGCATGTTTTATAACGAGCGACGGCGAGATCCACATCATTCGACTTTTCAAAACAAAGAGCCGAATTGAAAATTGCCATAGTATCCACAACATCGAACATACCGGCTATGTCAGCGCTTAAGTCAAATTTGGCAGCCGCTTGCTTGTAATTTCCGGCAGTGTAATCACCAATTCCCTGATTGCCTGCTGTCGTCTGCACCAGGCCAAGTCCGGTGATGATTTCTCGATCATAATTGCCCTTGACATCGAGTTCTTGCGCCTTAAGGTATGATTCCTTTGCGATCCACAAGGCTTCTGGGTATTCAATAGACAGTAGACTGTCCGTTGCGATGTTCAAGTAAATCTCACCTCGGTAACGCCAGGTTTTATCCTTGACTGCTGCTTTTTCCACCGTAATGGCTTCTTCAATGTAGCCAGCGGCCGATTTATAATCGCCTGATTTATTCGCGTTGTAAGCGGAGACGACTTGTTTTTGTGCCGTGACTACAAATGTCACAGCAATGAATGAAATGGTGAGGAATTGTTTCATCAATTTCAAAGTTGAATATTTGATTTGGTGGCAAAAGTAATGCCAGATTCGTGATTGTGGGTCCTATGCTTCTGGAGTCGTTGGTGCGCCTTCCCCATTTGATGTTTCATCAGCAGCTCCATCAGCAGCGTCCTCTCCGTCCTCATTCATCGGCTCATCATCGCTCTTCGGCACGCGACAAACCGAAGCAATCTGATCATCTCCGCGAAGCGAAATTAACCTAACTCCTTGTGTAGCTCGCCCCATCACTCTCAAGTCCTCAACGCCTGTTCGAATGGTAATCCCAGAGCGATTGATGATCATGAGGTCATCATCATTGGTAACATTAAGAATGCTGATCAGAGAGCCTGTTTTATCAGTAATACTTAGTGTTTTCACTCCTTTTCCGCCCCGGTTCGTGATTCGGTAATCCTCTACAGCAGATCGTTTGCCATATCCGTTTTCTGAGACGACCAATATTTCAGAATCCAATCCGCGAACACACACCATACCGATGACTTCATCTTCTGGTCCTTCGAGGGTAACTCCCTTCACCCCCATGGCTGTCCTTCCGACTGCACGAGCTGTGCTTTCATGGAAGCGAATGGCTTTGCCTGATTTCTTGCCGATAATGATTTCGTTATCGCCATTTGTAAGCCGAGCAGTAAGCAATTCATCCCCTTCTCGGATGGTGATGGCGTTAATACCGTTGGAACGAGGCCTTGAATAGGCTGCCAGGGTGGTCTTCTTAATTAAACCTTTTCGGGTCGCTAAAACGACGAAGTTATTGTTTGCGTAGTCTTCGTCTTTCAGATCTTGCACAGGGATGTAGGCCAAAACCTTGTCATCCGGCTCGATTTGAATTAAGTTTTGGATGGCCCTTCCTTTGGACGTTTTGGAACCTTCCGGTACTTCAAAAATCCGCATCCAGAAACAGCGGCCATTGGCGGTGAAGATCAATAGCCAATTGTGGTTGGTAGCGGTAAAGATGTTTTCGACGAAGTCCTCGTCTCGGGTAGTGGCCCCTTTCGCGCCAACTCCTCCTCTGCTTTGCGACCTATAATCCGAGAGTCGGGTCCGTTTGATGTAGCCCGCGTGACTTATGCTTACAACGACTTGTTCATCAGCGATAAGATCTTCCATCCGAACATCTGCGCTACTGAATTCAATTTCGCTTCGTCGGTCGTCTCCATAGCGCTCTTTTACATCGAGCAGTTCTGTCGTAATGATTTCCATTCGACGCTCGAACCTAGCAAGGATGTCCTCTAAATCTGCAATGGTTGCAAGCAGGGCTTCGTATTCAGCGCGCAATTTATCGCGTTCCAGTCCTGTGAGCTTTTGCAGGCGCATGTCCAAAATGGCGCGAGCCTGAAGCTCAGACAACTCAAACGTTCCCATGAGGTTGTTTCTAGCTTCCTCCGGTGTGGCGCTGGCGCGAATCAATTTGATGACCGCATCCAAATTTTCAATCGCAATAATCAGGCCTTGGAGGATGTGCGCTCGCTCCTGGGCTTTTCTCAGATCGTATTGTGTGCGTCGAGTGACCACTTCATGCCGGTGTTCGACAAAATTGGAGATGAGCCCCTTCAGGTTTAGCAGCTGAGGTCGCCCTTTCACCAGGCAGATGTTATTGACTGAGAATGAGTTTTGTAAGGCTGTATATTTATACAGTTTGTTCAATACGACTGACGCCATAGCGTCTCGTTTGATTTCATAAACAACCCGCATTCCCTTCCGATCAGATTCGTCTCTGATTTCGGAAATGCCTTCGATTTTTTTGTCGTTCACCAATTCCGCGGTCTTGCGGACCATGTCCGCTTTATTGACCATGTA
>DBBR01000107.1 GCA_002292325.1 Flavobacteriales bacterium UBA979
AGCTGCATTCCGTCGGGGTGTACAGAAGAGGCTGCATGCAATTTCAACCCAGATGCCGGTTGCGACGACGAGAGCTGCGCGTTTGATGAAGGCCTGTTGGATTGTGATGCGTTCGGATTTGAATTGGATTCACTTGTGGTATGTTTTGGAGCGGAAGTTGAAGTGACTGCGCCAATTGCGAATAGCCCAGAGGCACCTTCAGGCACCGCTGAGTTTATCGATGAATTCTACCTAGATTTCGGAGGTCCCAGCAGTCACACGCTGGGCGACCAACCCTCAGGTTCTTATCAAATCAGTGTTTCCGGAACTTGGTGTGGAGGAAGCTGTTGGAACGGCCATACGTCCGATGCAGCATATTCTTTCAATCACCCTTATGGCAACGGCGTTGCGCCGTATGGAGGAAATAGCTTTACCATAAACGAGTATTGTCCACAAGATGACAATTCATGCGAGCTAATTCGGCCGGAACCGGATGAATACAACCCAGATCACATTTACACGTATCTCTTCGAACACCCTGGTGGGGAGTTAATGTTTTATGGCTTGGCGGACGAGTGCTGTTGGGGGGACAATCAAGCAGGGCTAAGTTTCTCCGTGTCACTGCTTCCGACTTCTCCGTGTGTACTCGACTATTCTTGGAACAACGGAGCAAACGAAGCGTCCATCGTTGTAGAGCCTCAATCCTCTGGTTTTCTCGACGTAACTGTAATCAGCTCCACCGAACAATGCATTGATTCGTTGTGGATTGAGGTAATCAATCAGGGCTGTTCAGATGCCGATGCGTGCAACTTCAATCCTTCTGATTTGTGCACCGTGGACTGCATTTTCCCCGTGTTGGGTGCCGTTGATTGTGAGCACGGTGCTGAAACGTGTGGTGAAGGCACCATTTGGAATTCCGAAACCCAGACGTGTGTTCCCGAACCGGTCAACCCAACTGCGAGCGAAATCTCATGCGGCCCAGGCACTTACTGGGACGATCTCGAATCCCTCTGCCTCCCCATCGAAACCTGTAACGATGACCTCGATGGTGACGGCGTCATTGGCATCAACGATTTAATGCAGCTGCTTTCATCCTTTGGAACGGTGTGTGAGGAGCCTGAACCAGGCGAATTCAGTTGCGGCGATCCCGTCAGCTACCACNNTACGATTACGCTACGGTGCAAATTGGGGAGCAGTGCTGGTTTGCGGAGAATCTGAGGACAGAGCTTTACCGCAACGGGGACTTCATCCCTGCCAACCTCTCAGATAGCGAATGGAGCTCCACCGCGAGCGGCGCAGTGGCGGTGTACGGAGAGGATTCAGGCTGCGAAAGCTATTCCCCCGATGGTGATGCGTGCGACCCCGCGTGGTCGCTCAACGAATATGGCCGCCTCTACAATTGGTATGCTGTTGACGATGCGAGGGGCTTATGCCCGAGTATGTGGCATGTGCCGACAGACGAAGAATGGATCGTCATGTCGGACTTCCTCGGAGGGTCATCGGTCGCTGGGTATCAAATGAAAACCAATTACGGATGGTACAACGGTGGCAGCGGAAGCAATTCAATTGGCTATGCAGGCTTGGCGAGTGGTTTCCGCAGGATTACTGGGAGCTTCGATAATGCTGGCATCAGCGGAAATTGGTGGAGTTCCTCGCTGAGTGTTTCCAGTGCTTGGTACAGAGATTTAGATAGTGTCGATTCAAATTTAGACCGTGGCACGCATTCACAAAACTTTGGCTTCTCCGTCCGCTGCATCAAAGACACCGAATAATGAAAAAGCTACTTACCATGCTGTTTGCTGTTGCGTTGGGGTTGAACCTCAGTTCGCAGACACCCTATAATCCTGATAGCGACGGCGACAGCTTAATCGCTTACAATGATTTATTGAGCTTTTTACCGTTGTTCGGCCAATCCTTCACACCAGAGGAACTCTTAGTAGACGGAGAATCCATTACAGATCTCATTGGAATTTTACAATCACAGATTGACAGCGTAGCTGCGTATAGCCATGACGGATTTTTGACTCTTGCGCTAAATGATAGCCTGCTCACGAATTACCTCGTAAATCTCGCCGCTGACTCTGAGCAAGGAGATAGCACATTGGGAGCTTGGGTAATGCAGTTGAGTGAGATTTTGGATTCTCAGCAGATGCAGATAGACAGTCTGATTGAGGTAAGCCAACAGATTACCAACTCTGCTGAAGCAATGATGGATTCCGTTACTTTTCTAATCGCGTCGATTCAACAGCCCATTTCGGGATTTCAACAATTGTATGAGCCCGATGCGCCATATCAACATGGCTGTGAACTTTATTTGGGAGGAGAAGAGCAAGTTTTTGTGATCCCTGAAGGGGTCACAATGGTCGAGGTATGGGCTACTGGTGCAGGAGGAGGAGCGGGTGGGAGTGCTACTTGGAGTCCAGGAAATTGGATTTCAGCAGGGCCTGGAGGCGGAGGAGGTATGTCCGTTAAATTTCAACTACCAGTTTCTCCTGGGGATTCTTTGAATATTGAAGTAGGACTGGATGGAGTCAATGGTTCGTCAGGTTCCCCGTGCTCAGTCGCTGGAAGTGATGGTGGGGAGACAAGTGTTAAGATTAACGGTTCTATTTTGTTGGAAATCACAGGAGCCTCCGGGGGGTCAGCTTGCTGCTATAATTCAAGCTGTCCGCAATGCCCATGCGGAACTCCAGGGAATCCAGGTTCCGCAGTTTTGTTCAACGAAATACCTTCCGAATCAGTGCTAAATGAGACTTGCATGGGGCTGCATCCATATGGTTTGATTGATTTCGACTCAGGATTTCATTTATCAGCATCGCAAAGTCAGATATCAATTAGGTGGTGAGTCACAAATCTAAATCAAGCAGCCAGCATCACCACATGGAACAGTAGGTTAGAAGTCAAGGTAAAGGCTCGTGCGTCCTTTGCTTATTTGCTTTTGTCTGAGACTAACCATCGTGACCATTGGCTATCGGTTCTAATGAAATTCGTGAAAACATTGCACGGTGATTTTTTTTTTACTCGCCCGCCATTTCGAGGTAAAAATTAAATCGCCAAAAGTGACGAGGTACAATTGAGGTACAAAAGTGTTCCTAGCAAATGCATGTCAACGCAAACTGACGATCTTATTGAAATGCAGAGATTCCAGCAAGAGCTCCCTTATACAGCGCATTTATCCGTTTACTCCTTGCTTGC
>DBBR01000076.1 GCA_002292325.1 Flavobacteriales bacterium UBA979
TGGTACAGTCCTTCGCGCATTTGGTCTGCATCGACTTCTTTTTCTACGGGGTTCCGACACCCAAACGTGGACGACATGGGCAAGGTGCGGGAGAAAGGTGGGTACGTGCTGATTCCGAATGATTCCCTGCGGCCTGAATACCTGTTCAGCATGGAACAAGCGATTCATTGGGATTTTCAAAACCGCCAAATTCTCACGGCGACTTTGAGCGGTTTTGGTTCGCGACTCAATGACGCGATTGTACCCCAAAACGCCCAACTCCAAGACGCTGACTGGTTCCTCATTGATGGCGATAGTGCACGCGTCCAAACCCATGTAAATGCCAGTCGTGCTCTGATTGCTGGGCTGAGAGCAGAAATTAAAGCAAAACTGACATCGAAATGGAATGCACAAGCTGCGATTAATTGGACCGTAGGCGACCAATTCATGCCGCATCCGGAAACGGCGACAGAGGATCGACTGCCCATGGCGCATATTCCGCCCATATTTGGCCGAATTGCAATGGATTGGCAAGGTCGCTGGTGGACATTGGAAGCCTACAGTTTATTCAGTGGGTCGAAATCTGCATCGAAATTTGGTCCTTTTGCCACGGATAACTTGGATTTAATGCTCCCAGAAGGAGCACCGAATTGGTGGACGCTCAATGCAGAATTCAGTGCGAAGGTCCATGAATCCCTCGAATGCCGCTTGGGCGTGCGAAATCTTTTTGACATGCACTACCGCGTTTTTGCGAGTGGAATCAGCGCGCCCGGTCGTGGAGTTTACACTTCTATTCACGCCGCTTTTTAGATGTAAATTCGTCCCATGCGCTTTCAAGAGGTTATTGGACATGAAGGGATTGCGGCCAAGCTTCGGGCAGGTGTAACTTCCGGTCGTGTGGCTCATGCACAACTATTCAATGGACCGGAGGGAAGTGGTGCATTGGCTCTGGCGCTCGCTTACGCTCGCTATTTGCATTGCACGGGGCGGGGTGAAGAAGATGCGTGTGGCTCATGTTCATCGTGTAAGCAATACGACTCACTTCAACATCCCGACGTTCATTGGTCCTTTCCATTTTTTAAAAAGGACGGTTCCGAACAAGCCACATCTCACCCTTTTCAGGGCGCTTGGCGGGAGCGAATGTTACAAGACGCCTACTTTGGTCAGGAAGAATGGCTGAATGCCATCGGTGCTGATCGTAAACAGCTATTTATCAGTGTCCAGGAAGCATTAGAGATCAATCGAAAGCTTGGATTGAAATCGTTTTTAGGCGGGTGGAAAATTTTGATTTTGTGGTTGCCTGAGACGATGCGAGTGGATACGGCCAACAAGATGTTGAAGTTGATCGAAGAGCCAACAGATCAAACGGTCATGCTTTTCGTGAGTGAAAGAGCAAATCAGTTATTGGCGACCATCCGCTCGCGGGTGCAGATGATCCAAGTACCCAGGTTGACGGAAGATGTGGCCGCGAATGGAATGCACCGCCGGTATGGCACTCCAGTGAACCAAGCCACCCAATGGCTGCATGTTGCTGAAGGAAATGTGGCTGCAGCAATGCGCATGAGAGGCGATGACGGAGGCGATGAGGATCATCGGTTGTTCGTACAATGGATGCGTTCGTGTTATGCGCAGGACACGGTCACAACCGTAGCTTTGGCCGATGACTTTGCCAAGGCGGGTCGGGAAGGAATGAAGCGATTCTTGCGGTACAGCCTCCACATGGTGCGTCAATGCATTGTAGGCAATTACGGAGCTCAGTCGCTGGTGCGACTAACGGAAGCAGAGCGCAAATTCGCAGAGAAATTTGCACCGTTCATTCACCACGGGAACGTGCTGGAATTGCAGGAGCAAATCGAAATGGCGCACCGGGATATAGCGGGAAATGTCAATGGAAAGCTCGTATTCATGGATTTAAGCGCTCAGGTGAATATTTTCCTTCGGGCGAGGGACTGAACAGCCGATGAACGAGTGTATCTTCGTGGGAAGATGAGTTGTAGCAATTGCAGAAATGGAGCAGACGGGACCCCAAGAGGGTGTAAAAGCAATGGAAATTGTGGTGTGGGAGGCTGTGGGCCTTTGACCGTCTTTGATTGGCTGGAGGGCGTTGCGATTCCTTCGGGACAGCGTGCTTTTGATATTGTGGAGGTGCGATTCAAGGCGAATCGCAAGGGATTCTACCGTCGGTCATCTAAACTCGAAGTGCATGTTGGCGATGTGGTCGCATTGGATGCGGACCATGGAGTGGACATTGGAGTTGTGAGTCTTTCGGGTGAATTGGTTCGTGCTCAAATGAACGCCAAAGGCGTCAAAGACGACCACGAGATTAAACGCATCGAACGCAAGGCGACACAGGAGGACATTGACTTGTGGCAGAAATCCAGCATGCGGGAACCCGATACCATCAAAGAAGGACGAAAAATCATCAAGGATGCGGGCCTGCAGATGAAATTGGCGGACGTGGAATACCAAGGAGATGGCAAAAAAGCCACTTTTTACTACACAGCAGAGGATCGGGTTGATTTCCGTGAATTGGTCCGTGAATTGGCAACAGCTTTTGGTGTTCGGATTGAAATGCGGCAAATTGGTGCACGGCAGGAAGCTGCACGTATTGGGGGAATTGGAGTTTGTGGCCGAGAATTGTGTTGCTCAAGCTGGCTCAAAGATTTCCGAAGCGTGAGTACATCGGCGGCCCGTTATCAGCAAATGTCATTGAATCCACAAAAGCTTGCTGGACAATGCGGCAAGCTGAAGTGCTGTTTGAATTTTGAG
>DBBR01000048.1 GCA_002292325.1 Flavobacteriales bacterium UBA979
GATCCATGCAGCCCCAGATCTCTTCTTCATCACACAAACCGTCGCCATCCGCATCATTGAGGCAATTGCCAGAGCAATCCAAAAATTCATCCGGGTAAATACAACTGCCGTCATCGATGCAGTCCATGAAGCAGTAGTTGCAAGCATCCATGTCTGAACAGCCCCATACAGCTTCGTATTCGCAACTGTCGTCATCTTCAGTCGCAACACCATTGAAGTTAATTGCCCACGGATCCATGCAGCCCCAGATCTCTTGTTCATCACACAAACCGTCACCATCCGCATCATTGAGGCAATTGCCAGAGCAGTCTTGAAACTGATTGGGGAATTCGCACATGCCGTCATCCACTTCGGCGTCAGAGTTGAAGTTGCACGCCGCTGGGTCTGTGCAACCAATTAAGGGCAAATAGGCACACGAACCGTCATCGATGACTGCATTGGGATTGAAGTTCGCAGCGAGTGGATCCGTACAACCTGGTTCATCCCAAGGATAGATGCAGGAGCCGTCGTTCGATTCCGCCTCGGGGTCGTAATTACACGCCAAGTCATCCATACAGCCTGCTATGAGCTCCTCGTACTCGCATGAACCGTCTTCGTCCGTGGCATCCGAGTTGTAGTTGATTGCATTGCCATCCGTGCAGCCTGCCACCTCGTCTGAATCACATACCTCATCGCCATCAGAATCGATGCAATTACCATCGCAGTCGAATTCGGCGCTCGGGAAAAAACAGGATCCGTCGTCCTCTACCGAAAGCGGATTGTAGTTGCAAGCTCCGGCATCGGTGCAGCCGAAGTCGTCATCCAATGGATAATTACACGAGCCGTCATCTTCCGTGGCTTCAGGGTCGTAATTGATCGCTTCAGGGTCAGTGCAACCGGGCAAGCTAGGCCCGTATTCACACGAGCCGTCGTTTTCGGTGGCCTCGGGGTCGTAGTTATCCGCTTCCAAATCCGTGCAACCTTCGACCTCCTCTCCGTCACAAATTCCGTCGCCATCAGTGTCCATTAAGCAATCTCCTTGGCAATCGTAACCGGCTTGCGGGTATTCACAAGAACCGTCGTCCATCGTCGCGTCCGAGTAAAAATTGCATGCTTCGGTATCCATGCAGCCGTATATCTCTTCCCAACCATCGTCATATTCGCACGAGCCATCCTCGTCGGTGGCGTCCGAATCATAGTTGATCGCAACTGGATCTTGGCAGCCCCCAATTTCATCCTCGTCGCAAACGCCGTCGCCGTCGGTATCCGGAATGTCCGGAACGCATTCACAATCTTCATTGATCATATTGAACTCGCCTGAGCATGAAGGCACACCCCAATCGCAAAGGTTTCCTATAAAATAGCATGAACCGTCTTCGTCCGTTGCCCCAGCGTTGTAATTGCACGCTAAAGCGTTAATGCATCCCGCTACTTCATCCTCGTCACAAATACCGTCTCCATCGGTATCAACGCCGAGGGGTTCGGGATTGCAGCCGCAGTCCGTGTCATAATAGGCCGCTAGGGCACACGCCGTGGCCTCAGCACATAAGGCCCCAGGATACAAGCAACTACCATCCTCTTCCACTGCGGTATCATCGTAATTGCACGCCGTTGGATCCATGCAGCCCGCAGCAACTTGGCAAGCGATATAACTGCCTTCACAGTCTTGAATGGCTCCCCCACCGAAGTCATTCCATGCGTAGTTAACGCATGTAATGAGCTCGTTCACTACCTGATCAACACAGTAGTAATCACCGACGATGTAACCAAAGGGCATTGCATCCAAACTGCCACACCAAGGCAACGCCGGCCCAGGCTGCTCAAATCCAGGAATCAACCAATAATCCGGTTCGATGCACGAGTCGTCATCAAGAAGGGCGAATGGATCATAGTTGCAGGCCGCCATATCCGTGCAGCCTACAACGATGTCACAGTCCGAATAGAGCAACGGATTGGAATCATCACAATCTTCTTCAGAGCAATATCCATCTTGGTCAGCATCGATGTACGTGCCCACACAATCGCAATTGGAATCATAGATGGCACCCACAAAACAAACATCTAAATCATAACATTCGGTTCCGGGTAAGATGCAGGAACCATCATCCTCCGTCGCTTCGGTGTTGTAGTTACAAGCGGAAGCCTCGGTGCACCCAAGTACATTCTCGTCGCACGACCCCGCAAAAGTCACCGTCCCAGCCCACTGAGCTCCGGTTCCAGCACTGCTGTATCCATTCAAGAAATGAATAGACCAATCTCCTGTGCCCGTGAGTCCCGCATCTGCTACATCGAATTCCGCCAGGTAATTCCCTTCTGAAGCGGTCTGCCAACCCAATGGGAAATTCCCGTAACTGTTGAATCCAAAGTCCAAATTGTATCCACCCACCTCGATGCAATTGCCGTTGGGATCGCATACCCCAATGGCCAAATCACCGGCGAAATTGCCTGAAACACCAGGCGAAAATTCGAGGTCGACCAGAATCGTGAGGAGACCGCCAGGTACTGAAGCAAACTGTGTTCCGGAGTCAATTTCTCCGGCACCAAGCGTTACATCGAAGGGGGCAACCAAGGTGCAACCGCAAAGCGGACCTTCATAAGCGCATGACCCGTCGTCAGTCGCTGCATCCGGATCGAAGTTGCAGGCTGAGTCGTCCGTGCAGCCTTCAGTCGGTTGAGGTGAACCACAGTTTCCTACAAATTGAAAATACCCTTCCCAAATTGACGTTGCACTGCTGAAGGTATTCTTCAACTCAAATGTCCATGTGCCATCCCCAGAAAGTCCAGCAGCCAAAACATCGAATGACGCTGAATACGCCCCGGCCGATGTGACACTCCAATTGTTCGGGAATAGCCCCATGCTGTTGTACCCCAGGGTGGAATTGTAACCGCCAAATTCCATGCACGTGCCATTGGGATCGCAGATGCCTACAATTAAATCTGAAGGAAAATTGCTCCCAGTTATAGGAGAAAAATCCAATTCGACATTGACGGATTCAAGACCGCTGAGGATGCTCCCATCCCAAGTGAATATCGTAGTTTCAAAGGGTCCCAGCGAATCCGTGTTAAAAGCGATATCAAATGTGCAAGCACATGCAGGTCCGCTGTATTCGCAGCTGCCATCGTCATCCGTTGCCCCGGGCAAGAAATTGCATGCCGTGGCGTCCGTGCAGCCTGGTACTTCATTTTCGTCGCAAATGCCATCCTGATCTGCATCGGAGTCACAAAACTCCATGCAATCAAAAATCGAATTCCCATTCGCGTCCACCGGAGTCTCACATCCGCATACCCCCTCTTCGCTCAAGTAAGGGTTATCCGGACACCCATCTTCCGCGTCACATGTGCCGTCGTCGTCAGAATCCACGAAGAATCCTACACATTCACAGTTGGCCTCGTAATGGTCTTCAAAAGTACAGGCATCGCCATCATCGCATAGCATTCCGGGGAAGACACAACTGCCGTCGTCCTCGTCAGCGTAAGGGTTGTAGTTGCATGCATCGGGCTCTTTGCATCCAAGGATCCATGGATCTTCAAAGTCCTCTGTGCAGTGGTTTGTCCATGTCATACCAGCGACCGCCAACACCACTTCACCGAAAATATTATCGCTCGATTCGACTCCTATTCGCAGCGTATCCCCTTCATTTAAGAGAATTGGAGTTTTGAGCACCTTCACTGGAAAAACAAGGTTTTCTTCGAAATCCGGGTACGGTACCTCGCTCGGGTTGGGCAACATCAAATCCATAGAAGGCTGCCACTCCTCGTGCTCGACGAGCCAATAGGCCGTCTCCGGCTCATCGCCATTCACATCGTCCAACAACAAATAAGGTTGGCTGTTGATTTGATAGTATGGAAAATCGTAGGAGATGCCATTGTCCCAGCTTGAAACGGCATAGGCAAATTGTACCTCAATGGCCTCGTCCGCGACCCAGAAAATCGAATGATTACCTGCAACGTTGGGAGTCGAACCGATGCTTACATCGGGGCCTATTATGGTGACTAAATTTTCGTTGAAGATCAAATGCTCTTCTGCCATGGACAACTCGACTTCACCTGCACCGAATGCACCAACAAGGCCAGCAGCAAAAGAAGCATTCACGGTAACCGGATTGGAACAATCACCGGGATACAAACACGTTGACTGGCAACCCGCGTCTGGATTGTAATTCATGGCCTCCGGATCCGTGCACCCGACGGGAATGCATGAACCGTTATCCACGAGCGCAGCGGCATCAAAATTGCACGCATGCTCATCGGTACAACCAAGGGCTAAAGGCCCTGATAACAGATTACACGCTGCATTTTGTGGCAGACTCATCCCCGTAACCAGCAAACGGCAAGGAACATTGTCCAACACCAAGTCCTCCACATCACCGTACATCTTGAAGACGATCTCCGTGTTCTCTGTCAATTCCGCTTGAATCGTTCGAAAGTAGTGTTCCGCACCCATCGTCGGTTCCGATTGAATCGTCATCGAACCGTCTTCGAGGTAAGGGCTCAAACTGAATGGATCGCTTGGCCATTGACTTGGTGGTATGGCATAAGACTGCACCACCATATCCGAACTCGCATCCAAGGGGCTGCCTGCAGTCGCCGAAAGTGATACTTCCTGAACCAGGATTCCCTCCTTCCAAATTTCCATGACAGCAGGGGAATACATTTCTCCGGGGATACTCATTTCTCCAGGAATCCAGCTAAAGGCGAAACTCATCGGCGCAGCTCCTGTGCCGTTGTAAGTGTATCGAACCGACTGCGAAATACCTGGCGTGGTGGTTTGCGGAGCTGTCATCACCATGCCACCGGGCAAGAACATCACTTCTTCGAAATCAGGAAGGGGATTGATTTCTTCCCAAGCCTCGTTCCAATCCAACCATAAAACAGGCGATGAGGAGCCCTCATCCACTTCAAAATCACATCCACCGGTGTAACAACAAGGCCCTGTGCATCCTGCAAACGGATCAAAATTAGCCGCACTGGGGTCGTCGCAGCCGGGGAATTGACAGAGCAAGGGTTGATGGAAACCGTTGGTCCCAAAGCCCGCGAAATTGCACGCATCTGCATCCAAGCACAATGCATCGGAATCAAATGAACTGGCATCATGACACAATTCAACGTTATGACACGTGGCGAAAGGATTGAAATTCAATGCATCAGGATTCAAACAGCCCTCGATGCTGTGTTTGGTGTATTTGAAATCGCTGAGGATGACGCCAATTGGATGTGTTTGATGCACTGACGTGGTCAATGCAACACGAAATGTCTGTCCTGCATCTGCCTCGAATGATACGGTTCCTTCATGCGGCGCTAGGCCGTCGCCGACCAGCCACATGGTGCTCCAATTTGATCCTTTGTCGAACGCGATGGGCTCTCCATCCAAGTAAAAGGCAAGGTTCGAGAATCCCGCATTGTTGGACTCTGTGATCTGCCAGTCAAATTCCACCAAACCCGTCGAGGTGATCTCCATAGAAGCCGATTGGTAAAACGAAAGGCCATCGTTTTCTGGCGTACCCGCCGTAAAATGAATCCTTCCAGCAGCTTCTGATACCTGGATGTCTGCCGTGTAAGGAAAATCGTAAATCGACAAATCATTGAAGTCACTCCAGAGTCCATATGGAAACCCATTCAACAACCATTCTTCAGGTGCATAGGAATGCGCAAAGCCCCAACCCATTCCGGAGCCTGATGGATCCAACCAATCGCCCTCACACGGCACGGCATCAAAAACACACGGCCCGTCTGTGCAATAGCCGGTGGAGGGCTCATTGCCCGGAAAGTTGGCGCCCACATAGAAGGAAAAATTCAATGCCCCGAGCTGGTTGCAATCCGGGTACAGGCAGTCCTCAGAATCATGAGAAAAGGCCGTTTCGGAATAATTGCATGCGTCGACGTCCTTGCAGCTAAAAGAATAGAAGGCATCGGGCACTCCATCCAGATCGCATTGTGATTGATCGTGGTAGTTGGCGTGAGGATCATACGAGGCAAACGCATAGTTGGTACAACCGGCATGGTACACTTGGAACGGTGGCGAGAGGGAGAAGAAAATCTCGCCCTCTGGACGAATGAGAATGCGTTGCTCTGGTACATCCCCATTTTCCATGGGCTCAGGCGGCATCAAGTTGAGAACGAGGCTGGCGGTTTCTCCCGTGTTGGGAACACCCGTGTAGAGCACTTCATACTGAAGCGGAACCGTCTCTGTGACAAGTACTACTTCCACTGAAGCGGCATCCCATGGCAATTCATCGGTACCGTCGACATTCCACGTCATCACACCTTGGTAGAAAGGTTCAATCTCGCCTATTTCCTGCGTAGCCCACAATTGTCCCCCGTTGTCGTCCCAAGGCCCCGAGGCAATTCCGAAATCCATGGAAAGCACCAATCCCACAACATCGATGTCATCGCCTGTTGAAATGCTGTTGTGGTAAGGAGCATTTGCCGCATCTGAATCGGACAAATCGGCTTTCGGAATGAACCGGTTGGCCTGAACCCGAAATGACATGCTCACCAATTCATTTTCGACGAATGGAACGTATTGATGATCAATTTTGACATCATCGAATAAGCTGTCTCGGGGAGGAAAAAATCGCTTTCCATCCGGCGTTGGTCCATTTGCCATGATGCGCGGACTGTCCCCGACGGTGTTCATGGCTCTCCAATCGGGTTGGCTGTGCATGGGACCCAGGTCCATTTGATGCCACCGGTAGGACGTGTGTTCCTCAGGAACAACGGATAAAACATATGGCATTCCCACGGGAACGAATTTCATTTCCGCAGGATCGCCCATTCCCCATTCGTAGACGATGGAAGGAGTCGGCGCCACAGTGGGTGTGTGCAAGACTGTCGGGCACGAAACAGCCAAGTAGTCCTGCATTTGTTCCACGGAATGCGTGTGGAAGATGTCCCTCAATTCGCCGAAGCCCGCCCAAAAACGGTTGTTTTTCGTGCGCACTTTCATCTCAGGCTTCACTCTATGATTGCCTCCAAATGTGCTCAGCTCTCCTGTCTCATCGTCAATAATGACCTCCCAATATTCCGAGCAATTGTGGGTGTAAGACATAAGGGTTCCTCCGCTGCCCGGTTCATATGCACTCGTTGAAACGCGTTGGGTTGAAGACAGGTCATCTTTCGAATTGTCATTGGCGTTGAACGTATGCATCACGTTAAATTGGTGCGAGAATTCATGCACGTAGGTCCGCAAATGAAAGGGGTGTAAAAGTTGATCCACTCTGGTTATCCCTCGAAACTTTTCACTTGTGCATGCATCTCCGAACACGACACCTCCTGACCCATAAAGAAACATCTGCCCACAATGAACCCCTTCAAAATCTGGAACCGAAGCCATGAGGTTGCCTTCTGCAGTAAACAGCTCATCCTCGAAATTGAAGACCGCATCCCAAGAGCCCACTGTATCCGGGTTGAAAATGGATGAATCTGCCGTAACCGGAATTTCATTGCCTGTGGGCTGGACCCATTCGTGCCGAAGTAACACGCCCAACTCGTCAATCAAGATTCCGTTGGCAAGCGCTGAAAATGCACTCGACCACATGGAAGCGGGAATCTCCACCGGCAGCGCATTCAGCAAATTTTCGACCGCCAAGGCGTATGAAATGGACGTCCGGATGTACGAAATATCCTGGATGTCGTCGGGAGGCAGCTGATTCGTTGAGGGAGGCAGAAGATTGCTCCCTTCATCATCGGATGAAGTTTCGCAGCTTTCAGATTTGGCAAATGGAACCGGAGATGGGGAGGTCCCCGGAACAATCTCTGATTCCGATGCGTAGCGGAAATATCCCAAGCTTCCAGGGCTTCCATGCTCGCCCATGATGTAATAACACTTGCTTCGGTCTGAGCCGTCAAACCAATCCTCAAACGGCAGAACAATGAGGTATCTTACGGGGTCCATCACTACAGCAGCAATCGAATTGTGAGGTCCCTGCAAAGTGGCAACTTCATACGTCCGGTTGGCTCCCGCACCACCTATGCTTCCGTCATACACCGTTGATTCCCAACGGTCTACAAGCTTATATTGCCGAAAGGCTCCACCAAACGTTGCCATGCCCGTGGGAATCTCATGGTAAAGCTCGAACCTGGACATCCCGGGTAACAGGATCTCACCATACGAATCGATTGTATTCAAGACATCAGTCGCATCTACAGAAATTGCATCGTACTGTTTCCAGCCAATCCCACCCTGCAGGCTCACTGACCATGAGTCGATGTACGAGGGTGGATTGTCTAAAAAAATGTAATCATCCGGCACCTGAGCCCATGCAAATAATGGCAGTAAGGCAAATGTCAAAGGAAGGCATAACGAGCCTAGTTGGTCTAGCTTAATCATGGGCAAAAAGTGAGTTGCGTCATCTCTCGACAAACACAAAGGTTCAGCGAAACTAATATAAGTTAAAAACGACTAATACAATTATCAACTCCTTCAGGCTCAGCATCAAGAAGTGCCTTATTGGCGATTCATCGCAGAAATCCAGAATATGTGGTTGAAATTAATCGGAACGAATAAACGCTTTTAAATCAGTCAAGCGTTGCTATTCTGCATGGATGATATGTCGCAAAACCATCTCGTAAGATTGCACTCCCATGCCGCTCATTGCACCCGTGCAAACCTCTCGAATCAACGATTTTTTCCTAAAGTCCTCTCGGGATTCAGGATGGGAGATGTGCACTTCGTACACGGGTGTCGTTACCGCAGCAATCGCATCGCGAATGGCCACACTGGTGTGTGTGTATCCACCGGGATTGAAAATAATCGCTTTTGCACTAAATCCATGTTCCTGAATCGCATTGACCAGTTCTCCCTCAACATTGGATTGCATGCAGACTACCTTGACTCCCTTTGCTTTACCAAATGCTTGCCACTGATCTGTCAGCTCCTCCAAGGATATAGATCCATAAAGCTCAGGCTCCCTCTTTCCAAGCAAGTTCAAATTGGGACCGTTGAGTATGAGGATGTATTCCACAGAACAAATTTAAATGAAGTCAACCCATGATGGCAATACCCAAATGCCCCAAATCCAAGCCAACACGGCCGCGATAAGATTCAAAAGGAAACCAACCGAGGCCATTTTCTTCATGCTCACCCGGTTGCTTCCAAAAATTATCGCATTGGGTGGCGTAGCCATGGGAAGCATGAAAGCACAGCTACTGGCCATGGTAATTGGGATTACAAGAAGCAAGGGATTCATCCCCCATTGCAAGGCGACCACAGCAACAACCGGAACCATAACGACGGCCAATGCCAGATTACTCATCACTTCGGTCAACATCAGTGCCACCGAAACAAACAACAAGATCAATGCCGCAGCATTCAGCCCATCCATTCCGGCAATGCCATCAGCAACCATGGAGAGAACACGGGCATTTTTCAAGGCATTAGCGAGCGTAAGTCCGCCACCAAATAGAAGCAGGATATCCCAGGGTAGCTTACGGGTATCGCTCCACTCCAACAAGCTGCCTTTTTTCACAGAGCCATTCGGAATCAAAAAGAGCGCGATTCCTGCAAAAATGGCAATCGTCGTATCATTCAAGCCCAACGCAAACCACGCTTCAATCCAGCGTCGAGTCACCCACAAAAGTCCCGTCATTGCAAAAACCCCTGCCACTCGCTTTTCAGCACTGCTCCAACCTCCCAAGGCTTTAAGCTCCAGTTGAATCTCGTCTGCGCCTGCTTCCAACATTTCGTTTGAGACAGGCGTCAATACCCTTGTCAACATGAAATAGACCATACTGAGCATAATGGCCGAGAAGGGCAAGGCCATGATCGACCACTCCATGAACTGAATTTCGATGCCAAATTGGTCTTCTAAAATACCTGCCATGGCAACATTCGGTGGAGTGCCGACCAACGTGGCAATGCCTCCAAGATTCGCGGCATATGCCGTCCCTAATAGCAGCGAAATTGCAAATTTAGGATGCCGAATCACGTCAACTTTGGACAAAACGGAAATCGCAATGGGCAACATCATAAGGGTCGTTGCCGTGTTGGAAATCCACATGCTCAGCGCGGCGGTGGCGAGCATGAATCCCCCAATTAATCTTCGCGGCCGGCCACCCGCTGCCACCAAAATGGAAAGAGCAAACCTCCGATGTAGGTGCCACTTTTCTAATGCAATGGCAATTAAGAATCCACCCAAAAAGAGAAACACATAATGCGAACCATAAGGAGCGGTCGTCTCCGCGATGCTCGCGATTCCGAACAAGGGAAAGAGGACCATGGGCAGAACCGAAGTCACCCCAATTGGTACAGCCTCTCCTACCCACCAAATAAGCATCCAGGTTCCAGCGGTTATGACATGAACAGCAGCAGCATCCATGCCGGATTCTCTCAAAACCAACCAAGTGAACAACGCCCCAAGCGGGCCAGCGGCCAGTGCCAAGCGTTTGAGGTTCGGTTTCATTTAAAGATGGCGTGATATGGCATGTGATCGGAGATGTAGACGCCATATTTGATCACCTCATCTGCACATACCCAATCCACCTCGACATCACCCCTGTAAAAGATGTAATCAATGCGTGTCGCATTTGCTAGGTTCTCTGGCAAAAAGGTCGTGAACGTCCCAAATGCTTTTCGGCAGCGGTAGTTCGTCGTGTGATACGTGTCTTGTAAACCTGCCAAATCGAGCAATGAGCGAATTTCAGGTCGCTCCTCTTCCGCATTAAAATCACCAGAAACCAAAATCAAGTCCTGTGATTCATCCGAATCCCATCCACTCCAACCCGCGATCAAGGCCGCGGCATTCATTCGCGCTTCAGGTCCTACATGCGACCAATGGGTATTCACGATGCGAACGGTTTGTTTACGCTGCCGATCAAATAACAAAACCACCGTAGCGATTCGAGGCAAATCGGCATCCCACCCTACACTCCCCGGCTGATTTGGGTTAAGGGATAACCAACGAACATCACCCTTCAAAAAATCAAAGCGATCGCGGTTCCAAAAGACCGGACAAGCTTCACCTGTTCCATCCGCATTTCGACCCAATCCGAACGATTCATGCTGAGGCATGCGGGTCCTCAAATCAGCCCATTGATTGGGAAGCACCTCCTGCAAAGCGACAAGATCAAAATATCGAACGGCAAGGGCCACCTCGTTGCGACGCTCACTCCATTCGAGCGTGTCTTGAGGATTATCGTAGCGCACATTGAACGTTCCGAAGGACAACTCTGGCAATCCCTGCCCATAAGCGAGCAAGGGAATGCCAAAACTGAAAGCCATGATCCAGGCCCTTGCGATTCCGTACACACCTGTCGATTTATTTTGGCTGCATTCCAACATGTTCGCAATATACCGCGCGTTCGGAAGTACTTTTGCCTCCGTGCGAAAAGAACGATTATTCCGAAAAAACGAAGTTCTCACCCTGAACATCGAGGACATCGCCCATGGAGGCAAGGGCATTGCTCGGCTTCAAACGGAGCGTGGGCCTTTTGTGGTATTCGTTCAAAACGCCATACCCGGCCAGCAAGTCCGAGCGCGTGTTTCCAAGTGCAAGTCCAAGTATGCCGAATGCAAACTGGAAGATGTCATTCAACGCGCGCCGGAAGAAGTTTCTATCCCATATCAGGAAATTCCTGGCGCTCCTTATGCACATCTGCCCATCGCCATACAGCATACCCTAAAGGAGAAAACCTCTCTCGATCTGTACGAGCGAATTGGCGGAGTTGAGGACATTCAAGAATGTTATCAAGGACTGATTGCTTCCCCATCACACTGGCATTATCGCAACAAGATGGAGTATAGTTTTTCATCCATCATACACGAGCCAGCCAGCAACGAGAAAATAGATGGATTTGGACTGGGGTTTAAGCGACGAGGGACATGGTGGGCAATCGAAAATCTAGAAGGTGATTCTGGGCTATTCGATGCGGATGTTGAAAACGCCATGAAGTGGCTGCGCTTGTGGTTCGAACAAACTGGACTCCCGGCTTGGCATCCGCCAAAAAGAGAGGGATTCTTTCGGTTTTTGGTGGTTCGTAAAAGCATAGCGAGTCAGCGATTGCTCTTCAACTTGGTTACATCTTCGGATGGATTGCCTTCTTTTCCCACTGCTGCATTCATTCAAGCGATGACCGATCGATTTGGCGACCGATTGCAGGGCATTTTGCATACCATCAATGACGACAAGGGAGAACGCGTCGAGGCCCGAGCTGGAAACAGCAGCTGTATTTTTGGAGAACCTTTTGTCACCGAGAAACTGCATGGATTAGATTTTGATGTGGAAATGGCAAGCTTTTTCCAAACCAATCCTGCCAGCGCAGAGCGTTTGTACGATGAGGCGGTAAATGAAGCGATGGCAGCCATCGATACGGATTCGAATCAGGACAAATTGATCATGGACCTGTTTTGTGGCACAGGCACGATCGCACAATTATTGGCGCGCGCCTCAGGTCGAAAAATCATCGGGGTCGACATTGTGGAGCAAGCCATCATTGATGCGAAGAAAAATGCGGCGAAAAATGACATTTCCAATGTGGAATTTTACGCCGCAGATGTCGGGAAATTTCTCCTTGAATACCCAGCGTACAAAGGAAAAATCCAAACCATCGTTTTAGACCCCCCGCGAGCTGGTATCTCACCGAAGACGCTCCGCAAAGTCATTCGACTCGATGCAGAACGCCTCGTTTATATTTCTTGCAATCCTGCAACCCAAGCCCGTGATATCGCAACACTGAACGAATTTGGATACCAATTGATCAAACTGAAGTTCGTGGATCAGTTTCCTCATACGGCCCACGTGGAAGCAATTGGAGTATTCGAAAAAACGGTCCAACTTTGAACCGCATCAACTGAACCGCAACAGCATGAGCAGCACCCGTATTCTCGAATCCGAACAAATCGAACGAAAACTCCAGCGCATCGCGCGACAAATTCTAGAGGAATTTCACAAATTCCCGGAATTGCATTTGGTTTCCATTGCTGGAAACGGAGAACCAATGGGCAAACGCTTGGGCGCTATTGTCGCAGAAATCGGCGGTTGCAAGGTTCATGCCTCAACCCTGAAACTAAACAAAACGGCCCCGTTGGACAGCCCCATAACACTGACCTGCGAAATGACGTCCTTGAAAAACCAACATGTCATTGTTGTGGATGACGTTTTGAATTCAGGCAAGACGCTTATGTATGCTGTGCATCATATTTTGAATTCCGGTCCGCAACGCGTCGCAACGGCTGTTTTGATTGATCGAATTCACCGTTCATTCCCGGTTCGGGCCGACTTCTGCGGGCTGAGCCTGAGCACCAACCTGAAAGAACACATCGAAGTGCGTCTTGCAGACCGATCAAGTCCATCGGACGAAGCCGTTTTGCACGACTAACGCATGGAAGTTTGCGATCAGGTTGAGCGCAGCTGATTAGTCCAGCGTTGCAGAGCGTCGCTATCGATATCGCCAGAAAACCTTTCATCGCAATTTTGATAGCACCGACTACGCTCTGCGTGATGGGCTCGAATTGCTTCCTGTTCTTTAAGCTCATCGCCGTCTAGAAGCAGTGGACGAGAACGATCCGCTTGCAACCGGGCAAACAGGGTCTCCAATGCAGGGTCCAACCAAATTACGAAACCGCGCTGGGAGTGCATCGTATCCCAATTAACAGGTGAACATGGTAAACCTCCTCCACAAGCGACAATAGGAAATGCTGGATTTCCAGCAACTTCCGCGAATATTTCATTTTCTATTTTACGGAAACCTGCCTCACCATGTGATTCGAAAATGCGCCGAACTGACAGGCCCATTCTTGTTGAAATCATAGCGTCCATGTCTGCGACAGCCACGCCAGCGAACGCACCCAACAGGGAGGCAGCCGTCGACTTCCCGGCTCCCATGTATCCAATGAAAAAAACTTGCCTAGCCATGAACTTGGACCCTGAACATTTGTGCTCCGTCCAATGTGCCTTCAAGAACATCTCCGTCTTCCACAGGGCCTACACCGGAGGGGGTGCCCGTAAAAAAGATGTCACCCATTTTAAGGGTCATAAACTTAGAAACGTGGGCAATCAACTCGTCAACGTGAAAGAGCATTGATTCAGCCGTAGTCGACTGGACTGTTCTGCCATTCTTTTTCAACTCGAACGGAACCTGCTCCCAACCTTCAGCCCATTTATTTTTGGGCATCCATTCACGACTGACCACCGCTGAGCCATCAAAAGCCTTGGCCTTTTCCCACGGATGACCTTGCGCTTTGGCCGCGGCCTGTATATCCCTCGCAGTAAAGTCAATCCCCAAGGAAATATCATCGTAGTATCGATGTGCAAATTCCGAAGCTATGGATTTACCATTCCGAGTGATGCGGACCAAAAGCTCGACTTCATAGTGCAATTCCTGGGTCCATTCCGGGATGTAAAAGGGATGCCGATGCGGCAAAATTGAACTATCGGGTTTCAAAAAAAATAACGGCTCCTTCGGAACGCTATTCCCCAATTCTTTCGCGTGATCCGCGTAATTACGTCCGATGCAGATGAGCTTCATTCAAAAACCGTTCGAATGCAAAGTTCTCTAAAAACCTGCTTGCCTCCCATCAATTGACGAAAAAACGTACTTCCACCCGGCGATCAGGTGCTCCGGCAGTCTGTGCTCGCTCCTCTCCGAAGTAATTTAAAAGTACGCGTTCTGCATTGACACCACTCTGAAGCACATACGAACGAACTGCAACAGCGCGGTTTCTCGAGAGAGCCAAATTCGATAACCGCTCTCCTTGCAAGTCGGCGTATCCGGTACAAACCACCCTCAGCTGGGGATACCTCCCCATCAATTCAATCACCTCATTGAGTTGAAGCTGAGCGTTCAGTCCGAGTTTGAAGGAACCTGAGTAAAAGGTGACGTCAATGAATTCAGGGAGCCTCAGATTCATAAGTCGGGTGTCAGAAAGCACTGAAGGCAGCAGAGACTCGTTGGGTACTGTTCGAGGCATGCCAGATTCCAATGCACGCAGTCGACCGTCCTGTTGTTCCAACAATTGAACTACGCGCTCCAGCATACTCGCTAAGTAAACCTCTTGATTTCCCTGTCCCAAAATGGTATGCTCTCTCTCCCCCCGACCAAACCAGCTTGAACCGTCCTCTTCAGAAAGTGCGGCAGATGACCCATCGGAAAGCGTCCAGTCCATGATCGGTAGCGCCGCCTCTGCGTCGACTTTCAGCCATTCATTTTCCGCATCACTCAATTCCCTAACCTCACGCAACGCATTTTCTAATTGCTCAAAAAGCGCTCCATTCACCCGGTACTTCAATTCAATCGCGATTTGCATTTTCAATTCATCCACAGCAGTCTGCACCATAACGTACCATTGCTCGCTTTCGCTCAACCCATCAGCCATTCTCCAATGCCTCAAATCGTGGATGGTCAATTCATTGACGTGATGAATCAAGGCTGCAACCTCACTAGAGAAAGCCACCTCCTGTATCAAACCGTCAATGGCTTGAAGTTCTCCTACCTGTCGCACAATGCGCGTCACCTGCTTCAACACGTCTCTTTCGGACTCCTTCCAATCAACCACACCTTGATCTAAATCGATTTCCACCGCACCGTCCAGGTAAAAACCGACATTCTCGAGCATCAAGTTTTGTGCAGCCGACACCCTTTGAGGAATCGCCCCGAATCCTTGAATCTCTTGGGCTGATGCAGGCGTGCAACCCCCTCCTGCGAGTAGAACCAAAAAGGAATGAAAAGTGACCCGCAAAAGGATGAGGCGATTCATGCCTTAAATATCGCCCAAAAACAGTATTAAACAGACTAAATACTCACTTACCTCGACCACGAAGGACTGTGATGACGGTATAAAACAGAATCTTAAAATCGAGGGCCACGGACATGTTCTCAATGTAAATCAAGTCAAACCGCAACCTTTGAATCATTTGATCTACATTTTCCGCATATCCATATTTCACTTGTCCCCACGAGGTAATGCCCGGTCGCACCTTTTGAAGGTGGCGGTAGTGAGGCGCCCGTTCCATGATTTTAGAAATGAAATGGCTGCGCTCTGGCCGGGGCCCTACGAGCGACATATCCCCTTTGAGGACGTTGAAGAATTGTGGCAATTCATCCAACCTTGATTTTCTTAGGAATTTTCCCACACGGGTGATTCGAGGGTCATCCGAACGACTCAATTGAGGACCTGATTTTTCTGCGTCCAACACCATGGTTCTAAACTTGATGATTTTGAACGGTCTTCCATGCCAGCCTATTCGCTCTTGGAGAAAAAACACCGGGCCCTTGCTCGAAAGCAGCACCGCCAATCCTATCAAGGCAAAAACGGGGAGGAGTAGGATCAAGGCCAATGAAGAAATGACCCAGTCCAAGACGCGTTTCAACGAGCGTTGCCACTGCGGCATGATTTGGCGATCAATTTCGATGAGTGGCGCTCCGTAAATGCTTGACATTCTGACGGATCCACTCAAGATATCGTAGATGTCCGGAATGATTCGGACCTCAACGGGTAGGCCTTCCAAAACATTCAAGACAGACTCAAGAATGGCGTGATCACCGGACCCAATAGCGATAATCACCTCTTCAATCTCATGGGATTGAATGACCGCTTCTAGGCGATCCACCTTACCAAGATTGGGCATGAATTGATCCAAGGATGTATCTGCGCCATTGGCTTGGATGAATCCCTTGAAAGCATAGCCCGGATGCTTACGCAATCCATTGATTTCCTCTATCGTCTTGACCGCACGTTCATTGCCACCAATGACCAGGGTGGGAAAACTCCATTCCCCAGAATGAATTTTCTTCACCGTGCGGGTCGTAATGACCAATCGGCCAAACAATGTAAACGTCCAATGCCCAACAAGAAGTACGCTTAGCGACGCATAGTACTGCTTGTACGAAACAATCGCATCGTCGAGAAGAAGGGCAAAAAAGAGCACCATCACGCCGAGTAACGTGGTCCAAGTCACTTGCCCTATTTCCAATATTCGGTGCCTCTTCAACGGTTTTAAATACATTCCAGCGAGCGCATGCATTCCCCACCAAAAAACAGGAATGATGGCCAACCCGAGTGAATAGCGTTGATCGTCAAAACAAGAAGGCCAGTCCGACCAAGTGCTTTGTTCAAACATCACCTTGCGATAAACAAACAAGAGAGTCCACGACGCTGCTGCACTCAGCCAGTCTGCGACTAAATATGCCAGAATCAATCCCCTTCTATTCATGGATAACGAAGGAGTTTAAAGTTGTCTACAACAACAAAGGTTGAATCAGCTGAACCATCATAATAAGCATCCAGTGTGATCTCATAATGGGTCGCATCAGGTGACGTGCGCACGACCGGACCAAGGTCGAGGTAAATCTTATTTCGATCCCCAGCCGTAGAGTTCAAAATCAAAATAGGAACCCGTTGCGAATTGACGGCATTCTTAATGAGTAGACCGATCCAAAATGGCTGGGTGCAAGCATAATCCAATTCCAGCCAAACCGGTCCATTTGATTGGAGGTCATACTCTTGCTCATTGGTTGCGGAGATCACGGTGTTGTGGATTGAATCCAAAACAATCATTCCACTGCCCAATCCATCCAAAACCCGCAAGGGGTTTTCGGTTCGTACGACTTCGCCTGAACTGGCGTTGGACTCCTGAAATCGGTTGGCCGTCTCAAAATCTTCCGCGACGGTGACTTCTGTTAGCTCCGTGTAGCCGATCGTCAAATCAAGTGTATCGGAGCCTCCATACTCCAGGTCAAGTTCCAGGACGATTGCGTCATAAAATGGATAAGGCTGCCGAGTAGAGCTAATTGCATTGGCACGGATTCCAGCAGAAAAAGTCAGCTCAGCCGTTGAACCCAATTGTTCTGGGGACAACGGAATATCCGCTGGCAATGGAAATGCACCCAGTACATCCGTTTCTGAATACACCCAAACCTCTTCTATTCGCTCTGTCGCAGCACCTTCCTCGGGCAAAGTCTCCAAGTGCATCGACTCAATATGAACAAAATGAGGCGGACCATCCCACGAATTGATGCAACCATGAAGTGTTAGGACGACCATGCAACCCACCACGTAATGAAGGGTACCAGTGAATCGGAATTGCTGAAACATTCGCACGGTTTGGTTCGTTCGGAAAGACGGCAAAAATAAGCAGTGCGCTCTCCACACAGGGGTCTAAACGCGAGGTTTAGGCGATTCGTATGCTCGGTTGCAAACAATAAATGGCAGTTGTGAACAATCGACCTAAATAGCGCACGCAACGCATCGGGTCGCACCAGGGACGAGTAGAATCCGGCCAATGGGAATTCTCTCTCCACATCCATGGCACAGACCAAACTTCTGATCGTTCAATCTTTCAAGAGCCCGCAGCAATTCCACTTTCTGCCTTTCAGCTGTCCGAAGTGCGGCCTCATTGACGCTCCTGTTGTTGATGGCATCCATTCGACTCACGCGACCAATGGCATTTTCTGGTGGTATGGGTTGAGTCAATTCCCGGTATTCAGCAATTCTTTCTTCGAGTAGTCCAAGTTTCGCTTCGACACGTTTCCGAAACTCCTTCAATTCAATTTCGCTCCAATTCGCCATGGCTCAGTGCTTTCTAACAAGATACGTGGAGATTAGATTCGTTGCAACACCATCTAATTTCCTACTTTCGCGGCATGAAATTTTTCATTGATACAGCTAACCTCGAACAAATTCGGGAAGCAGAAGCCCTCGGCGTTTTGGATGGTGTAACCACCAATCCATCGCTCATGGCCAAAGAAGGCATCACCGGAGATGCAGCAGTCAAGGCGCATTACCAGGCTATCTGCGAAATCGTTGACGGCGATGTAAGTGCCGAAGTGATTGCAACGGACTTTGAAGGCATGATCGCGGAAGGACAAGAGTTAGCGGCCCTGCACCCCAACATTGTCGTCAAGGTACCCGCTATTGAGAATGGCATCCGCGCCATCCGTTGGTTCACAGACAACGGCATTCGAACGAATTGCACCCTGATCTTTTCACCCGGACAAGCGTTGCTCGCAGCGAAAGCTGGCGCATCTTACGTGAGTCCATTTGTAGGTCGCATTGATGACATCAGTTCAGACGGATTGCAACTGATTGAAAAAATTCGGGTCATCTATGACAACTATGACTTCGGGACTGAAATCCTCGCAGCAAGTGTTCGCCACACGATGCACATCATCGAATGCGCGGAAATTGGTGCCGATATCATGACCGGACCACTCAGTGCCATGAAAGGATTGCTCAAGCATCCATTGACCGACAACGGTCTCGCTCAGTTTTTGGCAGACCATGCCAAGGCCAAGGCTTAATGTTGCTGCGGATTCACCCGGAAAATCCGGATGAGCGTCGTATCCGGCAGGCCGCAGCGCAATTAAATCAGGACGCCGTTTGGGTCATTCCGACTGATACGGTTTACAGTTTTGCTTGTGTTCTAGGATCAGCAAAGGGATTGGAACGCATGGCTCGTTTGAAAGGAATTCCGCTAAAGCAAGCCCAGTTCAGTATCGCTTGCGCTGACTTGAGTCAACTTTCTGCCCATTCTCGGCCTTTGAGTAACTCCGTTTTCAAGATGATGAAAAAGGCCCTACCAGGACCTTATACCTTCATCGTTCCTGCCAGCAATAACATTCCCAAATGGTTCATCGGAAAACGAAAGGAAATTGGCATTCGAGTTCCGGACAATTCCATACTCCGGGAATTGGTCCAGGAGTTAGGGCGTCCTCTGGTCGTAAGCTCCGTGCGGGATGAGGATGAAGTGGTCGAATACACCACAGACCCCGAATTGATCTGCGAACGATTTGGAACCCGAATTGATGGAGTGATCCACGGTGGATATGGAACATTGGATGCCTCGACCGTCATTGATTGCACGAAAGCAAACCTTGAAGTTGTGAGGGAGGGGTTAGGAAAATTGGAAGGGCTGATCTAACGGAAACAACCGTGGTTCGATGGAATCCGTTTTATTTATCCTGAGCCCGCGAAGCGAGCATGGGTACAAAAGCAAATTCACCGTGCTCTTGTCGGCTGAATTCTTTTTCCCCCTCTCGCGTGTAAGAAAACATCCGCTGCTTATCGCCTTCGCCAACAGGGATGATCAAACGCCCACCCAATGCCAGCTGCATCAACAAGGCCTCTGGGATCTCGGGTGCTCCGCAGGTCACAATGATACCATCGAACGGAGCAAAGACGGACTTGCCCTTGTAGCCATCGCCATAAAAAAGGTCGGGTTTGAATCCCATCTTCTTCAATAACGGACCGGCCTTGTCATACAGCAAGCGCTGTCGCTCGATGGAGTATACCTTGTACCCCATCGCACAAAGCACCGCGCATTGGTAGCCACTGCCGGTGCCGATCTCCAAGACTTTGGCACCTGATTCCAATTGAAGCAACTCAGTTTGACGGGCCACCGTATGAGGCTTGCTGATGGTTTGGCCCGACCCGATTTGGAAGGCTTTGTTTTGGTACGCGAACTGCTCAAAAGCAGATGACAAAAAAAAGTGGCGCGGTACGTTGTCCATAGCAGCCAGGACAGCATCGTCTTGAATTCCCACTTCCTTCAATTCCATCAGCATTCGCCGACGTTGTCCTTTATGTCTGTAATCATCCAGCATCTGCGTATGAATTTACATCTTCCAAGCAATTCAAGTTGCCCCGTCATGTGAAGTTTTTGAGTGTACGTTGTGAATGAAATGTTCATCGAATCCAGACCACCTGCCTCCTCAGAGCCCCGATGCACCGCTTATTTTTGCACTATGACAAAGCACTGGTTTACTTGCAAGGTGAAATACGTCCGTCACGATGCCGACGGCGCGGAGGTCAAGGCAACGGAATCATTCGTTCTGGACGCGTACAATTATACAGAGGCCGAGACCCGAATGACTGGAATATGCGAACAAGAAGGTATCCGACCATTTGAAATCGTCCAAATCACCAAATCCAACCTCGTGGAAGTCATCCGATTCGATGATGGGGACCAATGGTTTAAGGTCAAAATTGCACTGACCAGTCTGGATGAAGCAAAGGGGAAAGAGAAAGAGTCCTATCAGCATATATTGCTTTCAGCCATTGACATCCGAGATGCTTTCGACAAAGTTCGAAAACACATGGGTAAAGTCGGAGTTGGGTTTGTCATTCCTTCCATTGCATTCCAAAAAATCACAGAAGTATTCCCCTTAGAGGAGGAAGGAGGATCGCATGCACTGCATGGAGCTCCGGCGACTTCATCTGAACAGGTGGAGGCAGTTGACGAAGCTGTTTAAACCGTTAGGATCCCGGATTATCGCTCTCATGCATCCACTCCCATGCGCTGCGATAGGCACCATGAGATTCCGCATGTTTTAAAAGAGATTCAAAAAATGCATCTTGCCCCACAGTTGCTCCGTCACCAATCACGAGTAAGTGATGCTTCGCGCGGGTCATGGCCACATTGATTCGGCGGTACTCTTTCAAAAAACCAATTTCTCCCGTTGGGTTGCTGCGCGTCAAAGAAATAACAATGATGTCACGTTCTTGCCCTTGAAATGCGTCCACTGTTGAGCAAGTAATACGGCTCTCCTGCTCCACTTCCGTGCTTTCACCAGCTTGTTCTTTCCACATGCGACCCAACGTTTCCGCCTGAGCGCGGTACGGAGCAATGACCCCCATCGACATTTCAGGATGTTGATTGAGAAACTCCCGCATCCGCGCAACGACAAATTGCGCCTCCTCTGAATTAATGGTGCTGTGCGATCCTTCGATGCGCTGCTCATCAAATCCACAACCTGCCGTATCAATGAATTGAAAGGCCTGTTCATCGCAGCGATGCGTGGACGCCAAATCTGCTGCGATCAACTGTCCATTATAAAACAGACTGGATGCAGGCTTCATGATATCGGGATGCATGCGGTATTGATGCGTGAGCATGTGATTGGATATCGTGAGTGCCTCTGCAGGTGACTTCATCATAGCGCGTTCCAACAAACTTACCTCGAGTCCACCCTGGACCGCTTGAGCACTTTTCACCACCGGGGGAAGTTGTTGCGGATCACCCGCGAGGATGACGCGCTTGCCCCTTCGCATAGGAATCCAAGCCGCAGGTTGCATCGCTTGAGCAGCCTCATCGATGATGACCCAATCAAACGTTTGGCCTTCTAAAATCTGATCTGCAGAACCGACCAAGGTGGCGCATACCACCGGAGTGCTTCGAATCAAACGGTCGGCAATGTAAGTCTCGAGTGCAGAAGCCTCCGCTCCAAGCGAACGAGCTTCCGTTCTGCTCGCCTTTCGCTCAGCACGTTCTGTGGCACCAAAGTTTCTGTGAAATTTATTCGCCGTTTTCCAAGCCAATTCTGCACGCTTGCGGAAAGCCTTCACCTGTTTGAAGTCCGTTTGACGCTCCACTTGAGCATCGACGCCCCATTCGAATACCGAATCGTCCATGCGCATGGGGTGACCCAACCGCACCACATGAACCGATTGCTGAACACATCCTTTCACCAATAAGTCGACCGCTGCATTGCTCGGTGCACAAAGCAGGACCCGCTCACCTCGATCAGTCGCTCGCTTAACGAATGCCAGCAGCGTGGTAGTTTTGCCAGTCCCCGGAGGACCATGAAGAACAGCGAACTGTTTGGCGCCTTCAGCCCGCCTGATCCAATGCTGTTGTTGATCATTGAGCCTTTCTAAAAATTCAAGGGATTCGAGATCACCGTTTGACCTAGAAGAAGATTGATCATCCGCATTATGCGGAGATCGGTCATTGGAATATCCAAGAAGCGCATCCCGAAAGGCCCGTTCATTCTGGTCTTCTGTATTGATCCAATGATTCAGTGCGGCCCCCATCAGCCTGTATGACTTGTCATCCGCACGTTCATCAAGGGTCCATCGCTCATGAATTTCAGCGCTCGAAAGCGGTGCACCATCTATGATAATCTCGGCGTGATCCTGGCTAATTTTTCGCACAATCCCACGCAGAACGGCATCGGAATCTTTGGGTTGACCCGACTCGTTTGCTTGATAGAAATGCACCGGGGTTCCAGAACGAAAGGCATTATCCAGCCCTCCATTCGGTCCTTTTTCCAATTTCAATCGAACCCTTCCACCGAACGTATAATCTTGTTTTTGAACATGGACCGGAGACCAAGTCAATCCTTCGGCCTTGCGCAGCCGCAGACTTCGCATCTCCACAATGGCCGCTAACCGCTGCTCCTCATCGCGCTGTTCATGAATCAATGCATGAGCCAAGGCTCCTAACTCCTCGAGCGATCCCTTCATTCCCACTGACCCCAGTTACCGCACGATGGTAAAGGATCCATTGAGGTACTTGTAGCCATCTCCTTCGTCAATGGTTTGACCATTGACGTCGTTGATGACCAATTCAGCATCTACACGGGCAATTCCAAGAATGTAATAGTACGTTCCCTCTGCCGCTTCTTCAGGACCAGGACTCCAACCGGCTGTCTTTCCGAAATTATTGCTGGTATACATCAACTGTCCCCATCGGTTATAGATGCGCACCGTGCTGCCATCGTAACGATCGCTATCCAAACCGAACACCATAAATGCGTCATTCTTGGCATCCCACTGCCCATTACCAAATGGACTAATGACGTTGGGGATGGTCAACTCACAAACGTCTTCTTCGACCAAAAAAACACTTGTTGTTGTCCATGTACATGGCGCGACCATCGCCACCTCTACATAATAAACTCCTTCGTACTCAGCCTGGAAAACGGCGTTTGTCCCCACTACCTCATCCTCAAACGTCCATTCATACGTGTAATCGCTCTCCGCTGTTCCTTCGGCAGAAAAGTCCAATGCCAACAAATCAAGTGCATCATCTGGGCAGACAAGCCCTTCACCATTGACTCCTGTTGGAGGGGGAATAAAGTCAATTTCCACATTTTGAGCAACTTCGCAATTATCCAAGTCTCCACCGGTAACAGAAACGGTTAACGTCATCACCGTGTCTTGTGTAAGTCCATCCACTGTAACGTCTGCACCATTGCCTGTGACCAATCCAGCAGGTGTCCAATCGTAGGTGTAAGTGAAGCCCGCCTCTGTGTTCAAGACATCACCAAATAGAGAAACGGGGGATCCACAATATCCTTCGGGCTCTGCCACTTCAACTTCAGGTCCTGGCACCACGGTAACCTCCACATCCGTGCTGTAGGTGCAGCCAAAGTCATTTGTCGCAGTGTATGTGTAGGTGCCGGTATCAACCGCTACGATTGTGACATCATTGCAATCGTCACTTTCATCATAAATATTCGGCCCTGACCAAGAAGAACTTTCGCAATCGGTGCCGAATACCGGAGTGAATACAATGGGCTCTGGATATAACTCCGGGTTGAAATGGATCGTCCAATCAAAAATGTAGCCATCGTCCGCTCCCCAGCTGTCGCAAACTTCAATTTCCCATGTTCCATTCAATGGACACCCTTCTAATAACGTAAAGGGCTGAGCGGACTCATAGGTTCCTGCCGGCAATTGTCCAGTGGGATTCTCTGCCCATGTGCCGTTCGTCGCAGTCGGTGACCAATAGTAATCCCAGCCTGTTCCAGGCCCTGTTCCATCAGCCTGATCCGGAATTCCTAAATTGGTTCCGCCTCCACCTTGCTGATGCACGGCCATGCTCTGTCCGTTTGGACAAATGAAGGTAACCGTCAAATCACCCATGAAACTGTGTTCGAAGTTGATGAAAAAGTCAACGATATCGGAATTCGCGTTTTCGATCGTCGCGCCTGGAGAAAAAGCCGTAAAGGTTAAATCTGCATTGAAACATTGTGATTGATCATCGGGAATGAACAATCCTCCACCAAAATCTCCTGTGGGTTCTGAATCGTACGTCACACCCTGAACCACTCCTTCCAAATCGAACAACTGACCGGAGCAAATGGTCGCATCCAATGAAGTCCCCGTCCAATCCGGATCCGTAGAAACTAAAACCAGATGGTCCACAAGGTTGTTGTTCGAGCACCCGTCCGGGTCGTCCTCGGTCACATTGTTATCCGCCACATCAAGTTGCACTTTATACGCCCCAGGATTGGCGAAGGAATGCGTGACAATTGGTCCTGTACTGGATGTATTGTCATCTCCAAAATCCCACTCCCACGACACAATTTCAAAATTCTCAGCCGCTGTTGACCCTGAGGCATCGAACGTAATCTCCTCTCCTGGACATGCCAAATGAGGGAGCGCTTCTCCACTTTCTACTACTGCAAAAGGACGTTCGCACGGGTAACCGCAGCTCATTTCGGCAACAAAACTCCCTTCCCCTGATGCATCGCTCGTGAAGTGCAAGGTGAGGCATCCTCCTGGATTATCTTCCGTAGCATAAATCTCCAACCCTTGCGCATCGTATTCGATGTAAGTGCCAATGAGTGGAAACGATGAATCAGGGCCGTCAAATATTTCCAGAATATCCCCCGGTCCTAAATTGGCTAGGGCCCAATACAATGTAACAATGACCTCCGGAGCCTCGGGACATATCGTCATGGTAATGTCCTCATTGGGACCGTAATCACCGGCACTGAGCCCGGTATCGACCAAAAAACCCTCACAAGTAGTGAGCTCCGTATTGGATATGGCAATCTCTTGGCCTTGCATATGGGACGACCAAAACGTGGCAATCAACAAGAGAGGCATCGATGAAATGAATCGGATCATTGGATGGCTAATTGTGGTTTTTCCTTGTTTACACAGCATGACGGGCCACGAAGTTATACCGACTCAACCCGATGTTTGCGACTGCAAGATAGACAAGTCAAATCGAGTGAAGGTTGCAAGAGTGGATCTACTTGTTTTTTAATCGCAGAGGATTATCATCGACTTTTTTTGCTCGACTCGCCTTCAGATAAAAAATCTGTCTATCTTTGCCCCCCCAAACGTGGGAATTGACTCCTTAGCTCAGCTGGTTAGAGCATCTCACTTTTAATGAGAGGGTCCTGGGTTCGAGTCCCAGAGGGGTTACGATTAGAGGGTGTCGAAGGCACCCTTTTTTATGCACTGCCCAGGTGCTGAAATTGGTAGACAGGCATGGTTGAGGGCCATGTGTCCGTTAGGGCGTGCGGGTTCGAGTCCCGCTCTGGGCACTACACCCACCCGGGTGGCGAAATTGGTAGACGCGCAGTCCTCAGAAGGCTGTGCCTTCGGGCGTGCTGGTTCGAATCCAGTTCCGGGTACTCAAAAAGGCTTCTTTATCGCCAAAGGAGTCTTTTTTGTTGGAGTGAATCCCCTTCTTGCCATCTTATTTGACCTCAAATTCCACCACACAGCTCTTCACGCCGTCTAAGGCTTTTTTATTGCGCTCTGCGTTCAGGCCAAACCCACCAATGCCATTCATCAAACAATGCGTCCTTTCACAGCACATCGAGACGTATCTTTGAAGAGTGGTGACTAAGAACATCATCGGAAGCCCTGCCTCTCCTCATCGAATTGAATCGGTGAAGCGCCCATTTTTGATCAGTGGACCTTGCAGTGCAGAGTCACCTGAGCAATTAATGGATGCGGCCAAGCAGTTGCATTCCAAAAACGTCAATCTTCTCCGAGCTGGAGTCTGGAAGCCCAGAACAAGGCCCAATGGCTTTGAAGGTCGTGGCACGGAAGCCCTGAATTGGTTGGTAGATGTTAGGCAAGAGACCGGTCTTGCTGTTGCAACCGAAGTCGCGAATAAGCAACACGTAGAAGCATGTCTGGCGAAGAACATCGACGCATTATGGATTGGAGCCCGAACCGCGGTGAGCCCCTTTGCAGTCCAAGAAGTCGCTGATGCATTGCGTGGCACCAATGTCCCGGTCTTTGTGAAAAATCCCATTCATGCAGATTTGTCATTGTGGTTGGGCGCAATAGAACGCATCAAAGAGGCAACCCTCGGTCCTGTCTGGGCCATACACCGTGGCTTTAGCCGATACGGACAGCATGAATACCGCAATGCTCCGATGTGGGAAATTGCCATTGCACTGCAAATGGCCATGCCCGATTTGAAAATCATATGTGATCCAAGTCATATCGCTGGTCGCAGGGACTTGCTTCAGCCTATTGCCCAAAAAGCAATGGACCTCGGCATGCATGGATTGATGATTGAGAGTCATCCAAATCCAGACGAGGCACTCAGCGACGCGGGACAACAAGTGACTCCGGATAGGTTGGAGGAGATCATAGAGTCGCTAACGATTCGGAATACCATTGCCGAACCCCTTCACCGAAAAAACCTTGACGCTCTGCGACTGCGCATGGACTCCATCGATGAACAAGTGATCGAATTGTTAACTGCCCGCATGAATTTGGCGAGAGAAATCGGTCAATACAAAGGAGAGCATGGCATGACCATTTTGCAGATGGAGCGATGGAAAGAGGTTTTTGAAACCCGAGGAGGCTGGGCCGAATCTGCTGGATTGGGACCAGAATTCATCGAATCCTTCTTGGAGCAGGTACACAAAGAGAGCATTCGGGTCCAAACCGAAGAAATGGCTGAAAAAAAATAGCGCATTTAAAGCGCTGTAAATCAGTCTTTTAATTTTAATTCTTTGAGTTTTTTTGGTCAAAACGCAACCAAAATTCAAGTCCCCCCGTAATAGCAGTTAGGTTTTGGTTTTGCCACGCTCGAATTGAGCGTAATGAATCAGGCGATTTGGTGAGAAGGGGTCCCTCAACGGAGGGACCCCTTTGATTTTTTGGTCAAAATCAGGAAGAGCGCCGTTTGGTCAACATATGCAACCAAATGGACCGACTCAAACGCAAAAACAAGGGTACCGTGCTGAGAAGCAGGACAATGCCTGAGCCTAGAAAGAACGGTACATCGTCAAAAAATTCGAACGACAACACCCCCCACCAATTCAAGCAGGTCAAAGCAACTAAAAGTGCTATCCAAAGAGCAACCGTGAGCGCATAGGAAATATAAGCTGCACCAAAATAAAAGCCTGGCTCACGTTCAAAATCTTCCTTACAGACCTTGCATCGCGGGTTCATTTTGCTCATTTGAGCCAAATCATAAGCCTTTGATTTAAACAACTTCCCTTCGAAACACCTCGGACATCGGTTGCCAATCACAGCGCCAATTCGGGTTTTTTTCGGCAACACTATTCCACAATATTTTGCATATCGACTAACTTTCGATACAATCCTTGATTTTGCATAAGCTCATCGTGTGTGCCTGTTTCAGCCACGCGACCAGCATCCAAAACAATGATGCGATCGGCATGGCGCACGGTGCTCAGCCTATGGGCAATAACCAATGTCGTTCTCCCCTCCATGAGCCGATCTATGGCCTGCTGAACTTTGTGTTCTGATTCCGTATCCAGGGATGATGTCGCCTCATCCATCAGCAGGACTGGAGGATCCTTGTAAAGGGCTCGAGCAATGCTCAAGCGTTGACGCTGACCGCCGCTTAGTTTATTTCCCCCATCTCCTACTCCCGCATCCCAACCTCCATCCATGTCATCAATGAACTCGGTTGAATTAGAGGCTGACGCCGCTCGCTCGAGGGAAACGGTATCCATCCCTGGCTCAGAGCTCCCCAACTGAATGTTTTCGGCGACGGAGGTATTGAAAAGCTTGGATTCTTGAGTAACCAGCCCCAAGCGAGTTCTAAAGGCCGTCAATTCAAAAACTTCCACATCTTCACCGTCCCAAAGAATCGCCCCGGAATCAGGCCGATGAAATCGTGCCAGCAAATGCATTAACGTGGTTTTTCCTGATCCACTTGGTCCCACCAAAGCGACCGTTTGCCCGCGTTCAATTTCAAAGGACACCCCTCGCAAAACGGGACTCTTCCCGTAACTAAAGTGCACATCCTTGAAAGCGATCGCCTTTTGCAACTCTGGAGCGGGCAAAACACCAAGGTTTTGTAATTCTTCCGCGTCGAGAATTTCCTCGAGCCGCTCCAAGGAGGCCACTCCTTTTTGAATTCTAAACCAACCATCACTTATTGCCCTTGCCGGAGGAATGATTTGAGAAAACACCACGAGGTAACCAATGAACCAGTCGCCCGTCAATCCTCCATCTCCTTCAAGAACGAGCCTGCCTCCAAACCAGAGCAAGACGGCCATGACAGACAATGAGACCGTCTCCGAAACGGGCGAGGATAAATACTCCCGTTTGTAAAGCCTGCGCATCAACTTAAAAAACCGCTCATTGGAGGCTGTGAACCGTTTGTCAAATTGCTTTTCAGCATGAAAAGCTTTGATCACAGAAATTCCTCCCAACGTTTCTTCAAGAATGGAAATCAGGCTTCCCAATTCCTCCTTGCCTCTTCGGGCTGCATGCTTCAAGCTTTTGGCAATTCGGCTGATTAGATAGCCGCTAATTGGCAAGAAAAAGATGGAAAACAAGGTCAATTCCCAGCTCATGTAGAACAACGTAGCCAACGAAACCAAAATGGCAATGGGCGATTTGAAGAGAATTTCAACGGTACCAATGATGCTGAATTCAACCTCCATCAAATCATTCGTCATGCGACTGATGGCGTCGCCTTTCCTAGATTCAGTAAACCAATTCAAAGGCAATCGCAAGACTTTCCGGTACATGCTATTTCGGAGATCTCGGCTCACTCCCGTTCGAATTGTAGCCAGCGAAAACAATGCCGCGTACCCAACCGCATTCTTCAAGATGGTAATGATCACAATTCCGATGCAAATCCAAAGCAACACAACGCTCGCACCATAATCAACTACATACCCATCGAAAGCAGCCCCTATCCTTTCCAATCCGTTGCCTGAAACTGATGTTTCTGCAGGGGTACGGTCCCCTGTTTGAAATAAAATCCGCAAAAAAGGAACGACACTCAAAAATGTGAAAAGCGAAAGAAAGGCATTGAGAATATTGCATGCCACATTCACCGCTAAGTTTGACTTATACGGAAGAAGGTAGGCAATCAGGTCGCGCAATCTATTCACATCAACGGTCCTTCAACGTGTCCACTAGTTGCGCAGACAGGCCAATGTAATTACGAGGAGACAAACGCTTGAGTTCCTCCTTGATCTCATTCGATACATCCAACCCCTCTACAAACGTGTGCATCGCGGATTGATCGATCGTCGTATTCTGTCGCGTCAGTGCTTTCAATGCTTCGTATGGCTGAGGATAACCTTCCCGGCGTAAAACCGTCTGAATTCCCTCAGCGACCACTGCCCAATTGGAAGCCAAGTCCTGCTGAATCTTGGACTCATTCAGCAAGAGTTTCCCGAGGCCCTTCTCCAATGAACTCAGAGCGACCAAACTGTGTCCGAGCGGAACACTGAGGTTCCGAAGGACGGTAGAGTCTGTCAAATCTCGCTGCAATCGGCTGATCGGTAATTTTTCAGAAAAGTGCTGCAACAAGGCATTCGCAACGCCCCAATTGCCTTCTGCATTTTCAAAATCAATGGGGTTCACTTTATGGGGCATAGCACTGCTACCCACTTCTCCTGCCTTGATCTGTTGCTTGAAATAGTCCATGCTGACATACGTCCACACGTCTTTGGAAAAGTCCATCAAGATCACGTGAATACGACGAAGCGTATCGCACCAAGTTGCAAGTCCGTCGTAGTGTTCGACTTGGGTGGTTATTTGACTGCGGGATAAACCCAATCCATTTTCCACAAATCCATTGGCGAATCCCACCCAATCCACCTGAGGAAAGGCGGCATGGTGAGCATTAAACTGCCCTGTTGCTCCGCCAAATTTGGCAGCGTATGTGAGGCTTTGCAATGCGTCAAGTTGCACATCCAACCGATCGACAAACACTGCCCACTCCTTTCCAAGCGTGACCGGCGAGGCCGCCTGTCCATGGGTACGAGCTAACATCGGGACATCCCGCCATGTGCGAGCTTGCTGCACCAATGTGCTCCGAACTCGATTCAGCACTGGAAGCAACACACTGTCTACCGCGGATTTCAAAGAAAGCGGAATCGCCGTGTTGTTGACATCCTGAGAGGTCAATCCGAAATGGACAAATTCCTTGGACTGATCGAGTCCCAATTCGTCCATCTTGTCCTTCAGAAAATACTCCACCGCCTTCACATCGTGGTTTGTCACCTTTTCAAACGCTTTGATTGCTTCGGCATCCGACTCGGAAAACTCTCGGTAAACCTTGCGAAGCGACTCAACTTGCAATTCAGACAGGCCCGGAATACCGAGCGCGTCCAGTTTGCTGAGCTCAATGAAATATTCCACCTCAACGTGGACCCGGTACTTCATCAATCCCCATTCAGACAAAAACGGAGCGAGTTCAGACGTTTTACGGCGATAACGGCCGTCGATTGGTGATAAGGCTGTGAGTTCGTTTAATCGCATACAATGGGGGATGTTCTCGGGTCAAAAATAAGTCTCAATCCGACGTCAATCACCGAATTTATGCGAACTTCGTTCCATGATTTCTTCTTTCCATGTGACCGGAATGACGTGCAGTGGATGTGCCGCTAAAGTCAAATGGGTGATTCAATCCGTTTCCGATGTCGAATCGGCGGAAGTCATGCTACAAGACGGTATTGTTCATGTTCAATCACCGCGAAAAATTCAGGAGGAGGAGGTTGCAACGGCATTGGCCCCGCATACCAAATACACAGTCCTTGCATCCCACCAAGTCACGGCGACGAAAGAAGTGAATCTTCCATCAAAGTCTGTCACGACCTACTGGCCCTTGATTTTGATCGGACTTTTTCTTCTCAGCATATCTACCGGGATTTCCTGGCAACAAGGTGGAGGGATGACGCTGTGGATGGAAGTCTTCATGGGCGGTTTCTTTCTGGTGTTTTCATTTTTCAAATTCTTAGACCTCCCCGGTTTCGCACGAAGCTATCGAAGCTATGACCTACTTGCGCGAGCTGTCCCCTCCTATGGATACATCTACCCTTTTCTAGAATTGGCTCTGGGGGTCGCTTGGACGTTTCTCGGGGGCACCTGGGGGGTAGCCATTGCTACCATTGCTTTGATGGGGTTCAGCGCGATAGGTGTTATCCTTGCAGTGGTGCGAAAAACCGATATTCAATGCGCGTGTTTAGGCACCGTATTTAATCTCCCAATGAGCACGGTAACCATTGTCGAAGACGTGCTTATGGTGCTCATGGCGATTACTGCATTGATTCCATTCACTTAAACCATTCCCATGCAGTTGCATACCATTCATACAGGAAATTTTATGCTGGACGGAGGCGCTATGTTTGGTGTTGTACCGAAGGTGCTTTGGCAGAAACAAATCCCGTCCAACGATCAAAATTTATGTTCTTGGGCGATGCGATGTCTGCTCGTAGAGGACGGAGATCACCTCTTGCTCATCGATACTGGCATCGGCAATAAACAGACCGAAAAGTTTTTCAGCCATTACCATTTGCATGGGGACTCCACGCTCGATGGCGAATTGAAGAAACGGGGGTTTTCGAGGAAGGATATTACCGATGTTCTGCTCACCCACTTGCATTTTGACCACGTAGGCGGAGCGGTTGAGCGGGATGCCAATGGAGCACTCCGTCCGGCATTTCCCAATGCTCAATTCTGGACATGCAACCGGCATTGGGATTGGGCCATGAACCCGAACCCTCGGGAAAAAGCATCTTTTCTGAGCGAAAACCTTTTACCCTTGGAAGCGAGCGGTCAATTGAACTACGTGGACCGCGAGGGCCGCTGGAACAGAAAGCCCTTCAATGCGCGTTATCCGGGGCTCGAAATATTCTTTGCAGATGGACACACCGATAGCCAAATGCTTCCTGTGATCAAATACCGAGGAACCCGGGTTGTTTACATGGCGGACCTCACCCCCGCGGCAGCTCACATTCCCTTGGCTTGGGTCATCGGTTATGATACCCGGCCCTTGTTGACCATGGAAGACAAGGAGGTACTATTGACAGAGGCCGTGCGAGAAGATTGGGTGCTTTTTTTCGAGCACGATGCGCAACATGCTTGCTGCAGACTAACCCAAACTGAGCGGGGCATCCGACCCACCGACCTCGCCCCCACTTTTGAAGAATTCTGGGGCTGAAACCGACTTAAGATGCTTGGACCAATCGTTGGACCAAATGCCGATTGATCTTACGAATTAGACTTGGACCTTCAAAAATGAGTCCGGAATACACCTGAACCAAGCTGGCTCCCGCATCCAATTTTTCTTGTGCATCTTGGCCACTGCCAATGCCACCAACGCCAATAATGGGGAAGGCTCCATCCGATTGGGTGTGCAGGTAACGAATCACTTCCGTCGATCGATCGCGAACGGGTGCACCACTCAATCCGCCGGGGCCCATCTCCAAAACACTTTTCGCATCCGTAAGCAGTCCTTCACGGGAGACTGTGGTATTGGTGGCAATGACTCCAGCTATTCCGGTTTCTTTTACCAAGTCGATGATGTCATCGAGTTCTGCATCACTCAGATCAGGTGCAATTTTCAAGAAAACCGGACGCGGTTGGGAAATTGCGGCATTCTCATTCATCAGCAATTGCAATAACTTGGTCAACGGCTCTTTGGACTGTAGCTCCCGTAAACCAGGCGTGTTTGGCGAACTTACATTGACAACAAAGTAATCCACATGCGCATGCAGCGCTTGAAAACACTTCAGGTAATCTGAATCAGCCTCAGCATTTGGAGTGACCTTATTTTTCCCAATGTTCCCTCCTACTAGCAGCCCTTTAGGCCGCTTCCGAAGTTGAGCAGTGGCCTCGACCATGCCTCCGTTATTGAACCCCATGCGATTGATCACTCCTCTGTCAGCGGGCAATCGAAACAACCGTGGTTTGGGATTTCCCGATTGGGCCAAAGGCGTCACCGTTCCGATTTCAACAAACCCAAATCCCAAGGTTCTCATTTCATTCAACCACCTCGCATCCTTGTCAAAACCTGCCGCCAATCCAACCGGATTCGGAAAGGTCAATCCGGCAATCGAAACCTCCAATCGCTTATCCCGCACCGTGTAATACCTACGAAGTAAGAAAGCAAGGCCAGGAATCAAACAGGCGAAGGTCAGCAAGCGCATGGTCCATTCATGCGCAATCTCTGGCGAAAGGCGAAAGATGAGGGGCTTCAGGCGTTGATACATGAGGTAAAATTACGGCGTTTCGTCGGCTCCATTGTTGAAAAATCTGTGGATAGCATATAATTCATGCCCTTCCATTCACAAGCTGCTCTCCGTTAGATTTGATTCCCAACGATGGGTAAACAAGGGCTTTTTAGTTGGATGACGCGGCGCAAGCTGACAGAAGAGCAAGTCGCTTCTCTTTTTGTCAACACCACTTTCGAAACGGTCGAATATGGGTGGCCAGAAATTGCCTCATTCCTCAACGAATCCTCAACCTTTGTTCATCCCCCGCAATTGGACACAGAAGATTACGGTCGGTTTTTGATGATCGTGGTTTCTGCCAATATGCAATTGATTCCGCAGCATTTTGACAGCGGCATCGATCGGCAAATCATCCAACACATTTGTGCGAAGTTTGCTTTGGCTCTGGACATCAGCCCGGATGTTTTTGCAAAAAAAGTAAAGCACTACAGGTCGTTCATGAAGCAAATCAATCAGCCCTCCAAAAATCTGGTGACGGCTATGACGCGCGCGATTTTTTACAAATACCACTTGAATCAGTTTCAGGAACCGTATTTCCGGGACATGAATTCGCCGGAGCCTAACATCCAACGCGAATTGAAGAGCTTAACAGCTCATTTCATCTGGGATTGGGATGATTTTTCAGAGAACTATCGCGTAGCGGCAGGCAAGCTGCAATTATGACATCCTGTCGAGGTCACGGGCTTGATCCTTGTCCTTGAGCGAGGCTCGCTTGTCGTGAAGCTTCTTCCCCTTGGCCACGGCCACCTCCAATTTAGCATATCCACTGTTCGCGACGAACATGCGCGTGGGCACGACGGTCACCCCTACGTCTTTGAGTCGACGCTCCAACTTCTTCATCTCCGTCTTTTGAAGCAGGAGTTTTCTTGGGCGCCTCACCTCATGTGATGTATAACCAGCGTTAGGGTACTCTGCGATGTACATATTGAATACGAAAAACTCCCCTTTCATGAACCGGCAATAAGCCTCACCAATGCTCGCCTTTCCTTGTCGGATGGATTTGATCTCCGAACCCACAAGTTGAATGCCCGCGGTAAATTCATCCGTCAAGAAATAGGTATACGAAGCCTTCTTATTTTTGATGTCCACCGCCATGCTGTAAAAGTAAGGAACAGTCGACAGCAGTCCGCTTACCTTTGACACATGGATCATTCATTCTCCATTTCGGCATTGGACGCTTTGCCCAAGATAGAACTTCATTGTCATCTGGAACTCGCCGTTCGGCAGAGTACGCTGCAAGAGTTTGCCATTGCCCGTGGATACGATGTTAAGGCATCGCAAGACTTTGCTGAAGCTTTCTTGATTCAAGCGCCCATGGGTGAACTGCCCTCGGTCTTGCATAAGTTTTTGAACACCCGTGATCTACTTGATTCAACGGAGTGGATAGAGCGCGTTGCGTTCGAGGTGTGCGAAGACATGTACATAAAGTCCAATGTTCGAATTCTGGAATTGCGGTATGCACCGAGCTTTTTATTGGATAAGCACGGGCATATTTCAGCCGATGAACTTCAAGAGGCCATCCAACGTGGAGTCGAAAAAGCGGAGGCGACTTATCCCATGGCGGTGGGGCTGATCTGCATCCTACAACGCACAAAATCGGTCGAAGCCAATGCCAATTGGGTGGATTTCGCAATCAACCACCGCAACGGCTTTTTGGCATTGGATCTCGCCGACAATGAGGTTGACTTTGATCCCGAACCGTTCATTCCGTTATTCCAGCGAGCGAAGTCGCATGGACTGGGCATTACGGTGCATGCAGGAGAACCTCGCTTCACCGGCATCTCCAAGAACATTCGAACGGCCATTCAAGCGATGGGAGCTGATCGGATTGGACATGGACTCCAAGCGATCGAAGACCCGGCCGTAGTCGATTTGCTGAGAACATCTGGCACCCCACTCGAACTATGCTTGACCAGCAATTGGCTTACCGGGGCTTGTGACTCGTTTGCCGAGCATCCCTTCAGACGTTTATATGAGGCGGGGGTCAAAACCACGATCAATACCGATGACCCGGGTATCATGTGCACAGACCTTCGGCTTGAATTTCTGCGTTTGGCCGAGCATCAAGGCATGGACCTGGATGCTTTTGAACACTGCATCAATTGGGCGTACGAGGCCAGCTTTATTCCTGAAGAGAAAAAACGAGCGGTATGGGGCGCAGTGCGTTGATGCTTCATATGCTCATTGGGTCTTCAGTGCGCGCTTTTGCGTGGATTGCTTTGATGGCATGCACCTCTGTGACTGCCCAAAATACCGTTGGAACCACCTTATTTGATGCAGGCGCCTCCAGCGGCTATGTTTTATTCAGCCCCAACACATCGACCCAAACCTACCTCATCGACCGGTGTGGGCGCATCATCAATGCATGGGAAAGTGATGGCAGGCCTGGACTCAGTGCCTATTTATTGGACAACGGGAGTCTGTTGCGAACGCGCAAGTTTCTCACAGGCAATTTTATTGGAGGTGGAATTGGGGGCATGCTTGAACAGTTCAACTGGAATGGTGAATTGATGTGGTCCGATACGCTAGCCGAAGAATCGATTCATCAGCACCACGATATCGCCCCCATGCCGAATGGCCATATCCTTGCTGTTTTATGGGAGAAGTACACGTCCGAAGAGGCGATTGCACGAGGACGGGACCCGCTTCTCACTCCCGATGAAGTTTGGGTCACCCGGATCATAGAACTCTCTCCCCTTGCAAGTGGAGGAAGCGAAGTAGTTTGGTCGTGGAGCCCATGGGACCATCTGGTTCAGAACTTCAACGCCGACCTCCCAAATTTTGGTGAACCGGCTGATTACCCCCATCGCTTCGACGTGAATTACGCCGCCGTGGCTGAAGTCGTTGGTCCAGGCTTAGGCCAGAACGCTGCATTCGATTGGCTTCATGTGAACAGCATTGATTACCATGCCGAGCGAGACGAAATCGTGCTGAGTAGCCGAAATTGGAATGAAGTGTGGGTGATTGATCATGGCACAACAACGGCTCAAGCAGCATCGGATTCAGGTGGAGTGAGTAACCTTGGTGGCCAAATCCTCTGGCGCTGGGGCAATCCGCAAACGCATGGAGCCGGAACAGAAGAAGATCAACAGTTCTTTGGTCAACACGATGCGCAATTCATCACGATGGAGGATGGCCCCGGAGTCAGCGTATTCAACAACGGAGCTTCTCGTCCAGATGGGCCGTACAGCACGGTGCACCAAATCGCTCTCACCCTCGATGCTGCCGGGATGCACGTCGCTCCATCCAATGGAGGTTTCGCCCCAAGCGAGCCCAACTGGACGTATCCAGATGAACCCGACTTGACCTTCTTTTCCAACAACATCTCGGGCTACCAGCGCATGACCAATGGACATCATTTGGTATGCCAGGGCGCGAATGGACGGTTCTTTGAGTTGAATGAATCCCTCGAGATGGTCTGGGAATATATCAACCCCATGACCTCCAATGGTTCATTGTCCCAAGGCAGCAACCCCAATCAAAACAGTGTCTTTAGAGCCGGACACATCACATTAGATCACCCGGGAATTCAAGGACAAAACACCGTTCCAGGTGATCCAATAGAGTTGAATGCAGATTTGAGCAACTGCCTCGAAAACAGCATCAATGAGCAGACATCCACTTCATTCACCCCTCACGTTTGGCCGGTACCCTCTCGCGATTACCTTCACATTGAATGGCCCTCAGCGATGGCGATGGATTGCGAAGTTCGCTTCTTTAACAGTCAGGGCATTGAATGCAAGCGCGTGCTTTTTGAACCGGTCATGGTTGTTGATATTCAAATTTGGCCGCCGGGGCCGTACATCGGAATTTTACACCGTTGCAGGGAGGGAATCATTGACGAAGCCCCTGCGACGTTTAAATTTATCATCCCATGATCTACTTGATCCGTATGACATTGGTTTGGGGCACAGGACTCCTGTTAACGTCCTCCCTTTTCGCCCAAAGCAATACCGTTGGCACCATTCAGTACGACCCTTTGGCCTTCTCGCAAGGGCATACCCTGATCTATCCACACAATCAACCACATGCGAGGCTGATTGACGCATGCGGTGAGGTGGTGCATATTTGGACCAATGATTCGGTCCGTCGACCCGGCAATAGCGCGTATTTGAACCCAATGGGAAACTTAATTTGGGCACATCGGTCTGCAAACGTATCGCAGGATCCGATTTGGGCTGGTGGAGGTGGTGCAGTCATCGAGAGTCGCAGCTGGGACAATGAAGTGCAATGGACCTACACCTTAAACGATTCCACGGGACGTTTGCATCACGATTTTGCCTTGACCAACACCGGTACGGTCCTCGCAATTGCTTGGGATCGCATAGATTCTCTCGAAGCCATTGAGGCAGGACGCAACCCCGATCTGCTTGAAGATGGGGAGCTGTGGAGCGAACGCATCATCGAGTTGATGCCGAATGAAGCAGGAGGAGCCGATGTGATTTGGGAATGGCGAGCCTGGGATCATTTGATTCAAGACTTTGACTCGACCAAGGCGAATTTTGGTGTGATCTCGGAATCTCCTCAGCGCATCAACTTGAATTTTGGCAACCCCAGTTCAGTGCCAGCAGATTGGCTCCACATGAACAGCATAGACTACAATCCCGCGTTGAATCAGATTTTGGTCAGTGTTCCAACGATGGATGAGTTGTGGATCATAGACAAAGAATCACCCGAGAGTGGATTGATTTGGCGATGGGGTAATCCAGAAGCTTATGGCCAAGGCATGAGCACAGATCAAGTGCTCCATTATCAACACGCAGCCACATGGCTGGATGCACCGTACCAACAGAACTCGCCAGACTTTGGCAAAATAGCCGTGTTCAACAACCGGAATCCGGGGACAACGGGTCCGTATTCCAGCGCCCATCTGGTCGATGCCGGATGGAACAGCGAAACCGGTGCTTACGCCACTTCCAATGGCACGTTCGGGCCCGAAACGTTTGACTGGACTTGGACCGCCTCACCGCCCACGAGCTTTTTCAGCAGCGGCCTGTCCAATTTTCAGCGCTTACCCAACGGAAACAACCTCATTCTTGGCGGCCGTACCGGTGAGATTTTTGAATACACTCCAGCAGGCGATACCGCCTGGCACTATCGGGTTCCCGTTCAAGCGGGCCTGCCGATTGCCCAAGGAACGGAAATGGGCGTCAATGACAACCTCTTGTTTCGCGCCATTCGATACCCCATTCAATTTCCGGCGTTCGCCAATGTGGAATTGCAGCCACTGGGAACGTGGGAAATCGACCCCACACCCCTGCCCATTTGCCTTCCGTGCGACCTCAATGCAAATGTCATCGCCACGGATGGAATGGCTTACGTCGACGTAGAGGGGGCCCTCGGTAACTACAGCGTCACATGGCTAGTTGATGATGTAACACTCTGCAATGAGGATACCTTAAGTCTCAACCTGGGAACAGCTTGTTCAGAAAATGCTGATTTATTGGTTTCAGGCGAAACCGTCACCGCATGGGTTGTCGACGAATCAGGTTGCGAGGTCACCGCAGAATTCAGTTGGATCGCCTCAAGCATTTTGGAGCAGGAGATTGGATTGAGCCTGTATCCTAATCCAGCGAAAAACGTGGTGCGACTGACCGGTATCCTGTCAGATTCGCAAGTGGATATTCACACCATTTCGGGCCGTCGGGTTCGCTCATTTTCAATTGCACCCGGAGTAGAAAGTCAGGAACTACCCCTGCACAGTTTGCCCTCGGGGCATTACATTGTGACTGCAGGGACACATCGGATACAACTCATTATCATGAACTCAAATTGACCCCATGGAATCCTCCATTCGCATAACAAATAGAGACGCTGTTCGGATCATTTCACTGAACCGACCAGAGGTTTTCAATAGCTTCAATCAAGGGATGGGCAAAGCTTTCCAAACGGCATTGGACGAAGCGAGCGCAGATCCTTCGGTTCGATGTGTTGTCATTACCGGGGTGGGTCGAGCATTCTGTGCCGGTCAAGATTTAAAAGAAGTTACAGCACCCGATGCACCCAATTTTACCGAAATTGTAGAAAAGACATACAACGAGAGCATCCGGCGCATTCGTTCCATGGAGAAACCCGTGATTGGTGCCATCAATGGAGTGGCCGCTGGCGCTGGAGCCAACATTGCTTTGTCCTGCGATTTGACCATTGCCCGAGAATCCGCCACTTTCATTCAAGCTTTTTCCAAAATAGGATTGATTCCCGACAGCGGCGGAACATGGATGCTTCCACGGCTTGTGGGGATGCAACGCGCAGCAGCACTTGCCTTCTTTGGAGACAAGCTGACCGCGACGGAGGCTCAAGCGATGGGACTTATTTTCCGGGCTGTCCAAGACGACGAGTTTGATGATGCGGTTTCTGCCCTCAGTCAACAGCTGGCTGAGTTACCGACACGCGGAATCGGGCTAACCAAAAAAGCCTTCAACCTAGGATGGGAACAAGACTTGTCCACTCATCTCACTACAGAGCGAGACTTGCAAATGGAAGCGTCGCAAACGCATGACTATGCTGAAGGGGTGGCAGCATTTCTTGAGAAACGAAAACCAACGTTCACCGGACAATGACAAACGCAGTTTGGATTCCTATCAGCGAAAACTTGCCTGAAGATGATGAGCGCGTAATGGCCTTCATTCCAGGAAACCGTGTCTTTCTTCCAGGTAAAGAGTTGGCCTTTGAAGTTCGGGAGGTCATTGTACTGCGTTTTTGCAAGGATTACTTTGCTCAAAACATTGAAAAGCGGGAGAAGCATGGCCCTCATTTTTGGGCTGGAGAAGGCAATAGCAATCACTTTTTTGGTGATGTCACCCACTGGCAACCGATGCCACCATCGCCTTAAGACGGCGCCATCTATCGGCGTTGAGCCAACTGATGCATTTGAACAGCAGCCAAACCGGCCGTCTCAGTTCGCAGCCTTTGATCACCCAACGATACCGGAGTGAATCCAGCTTTCTGGGCCATTTCGATCTCAACAGAAGTGAAATCCCCTTCGGGGCCTATGCCAATCCAACAAGGAGCACCCACGGGCACCTCATCGAAAAAATGGAGTTTATCCGTGGGCTCACAATGAGCAACGAACCCTTTGGAGCGCTGGCTATTCTCTGATGCCACCCAATCCGTCCATGGCATCGCAGGAGCCAATTCCGTTAACCAAAGCTGTTTCGACTGTTTCAATGCACTGATCAAAATTCGATTCCATCGATCATCCTTCGACACCTTACGTTCGCTGCGTTCCGTCCAGATCGGTTGAATTCGATGTGCTCCATACTCCATGGCCTTTTCAAGCAGCCATTCAAACCGTTCCGTGCTTTTAGTCGGGGCAATAACAAGGGTCAATCCAGCTGAAGGTGCGGGGACCTCCTCCAACAATGTAGTCGCAAGGACGCAACAACGTTTATTCGCTTCCTTTAGCACGCCTTTGTAGCGTCGACCTCTTCCGTCTACGATCTCAAATTCATCGCCGGTATTTGCCCGCAAAACACGTACCATGTGTTTGGACTCGTCTGCATCCAACTGATGCAAAGGGCTGACTTCAGGCGCATAAAAAAACCGCATGGCCCAAAGGTATTTCGGATTGAATGGAATTACACCTTTTCTGGAGAAGCGGTCATCATTTCGGGCGTAGCAGCGTGCTCAAATTGACTGAAATTCTTAACGAATAAGTCCGCCAATCTATTGGCCGTCCTCTGATACGCTTCGGAGTCTTGCCAAACTTTACGTGGAATCAAAACGTCATCGGGAACACCGGGGCACGTGGTCGGTGAATTCAGCCCGAAAACAGGATCGCAATGCATTTCAACTTCATCCAAATCCCCTGCCATCGCCGCACAAATCATCGACCGAGTATGGCTTAGTTTCATTCGACTACCCACACCATAACCTCCTCCAGACCATCCCGTATTCACCAACCAAATCCTCACACCATGCTGGTTCATTCGCTCTCCTAACATCTCGGCATATTCTGTTGGAGGCAGCGGCATGAATGGGGCGCCGAAACAAGCGGAAAACGTTGCTTGCGGCTCTGTCACCCCGACTTCTGTACCGGCTACTTTTGCCGTATAGCCGGATAAAAAATGGTACATGGCCTGCCCTGCATCCAATCTATTAATTGGAGGAATCACACCAAATGCGTCACAGGTCAAGAAAAAGATGTCTTTGGGATGACCTCCTTTACCCATCGACGATGCTCCGGGAATGTGATGTATGGGATAGGACACCCTGGTATTTTGAGTCACACTCGAATCCGTGTAATTCGGTGTTACACCGTTTGCCTCAAATCCAATGTTCTCCAGCATTGCACCAAAGCGAATCGCCTGAAATATTTGTGGCTCTCGCTCGGCATCCAAGTCGATTGTCTTTGCATAGCAACCTCCTTCCATGTTGAAGATTCCATCGGAGCCCCATCCGTGCTCATCGTCCCCGATCAGCATCCGTGATTCATCACTGCTCAATGTTGTCTTCCCAGTCCCGGACAGGCCAAAAAAGACTGCGACATCCCCGGATTCATTCACATTGGAAGAACAATGCATGGGTAAAACCTGATGAACCGTAGGGAGCACAAAGTTCATGACGGAAAACATTCCTTTCTTGATTTCGCCCGTGTAAGCGGAACCGGCAATAAGAATGATTTTTCGGGTAAAGTCAACTGCTGTCACATTGTTCTGGCGGCAACCATGTCGCTCCGGGTCAGCCTCAAAAGAAGGTGCACAGAGAACGGTCCACTCTGGCTTGGGCACGAGCACTTCTTCTGCGTCAAGTCGAATGAACATGTTGTGGACAAACAAATTAGCCCAGGCCTTCTCTGAGATGACGCGTGTCTTTATTTGGGTCTTTTCGTCTGCCCCTACTGCTGCATCTCGCACAAAGACACTCTTTCCCTTCAAATGAATGACCAGGTCCTCGTGAAGTTGAGTAAAGTGAGCGGTGGACATGGGTTGATTAATCTCCCCCCAATCCACTCGGTCAGTGGTCTGATCATCCCGTACCAGAAATCGATCTTTGGGAGATCTTCCGGTAAAGGCTCCAGTTGAAACGGCTAAAGCGCCGGATTCCGTGAGCACTCCTTCTCCTCGAAGAAGCGTCTGTAAAATTAACTTTGCAGGAGGAAGGTTCCAGTGGGCTCGGGCCACTCCTTCCAAGTTGAGCGCATCCAAGGAAGCGTCAATCGGGGTGTTTCCAACGTGTTTCATAAGAGAATTGGTCATTGCATTTCTCATTTCGAAGATACTTCAATTAATCTCAAGTCATCTATTGCTGGTGTAGATGAATTCAAATAAAAAAACCAACCAGCTGATTACCATTATGATACCCCCTACCGGAGCCAACCAACTGATGCCTGAGAGCAGTGAGGCATGCGGCCAAGTGGATTCGGCGAGTAGCATACCGCAAAAACAAGCAGTTCCAGCGCCTAGCAGCCGTTCAGACCATAAGCTCTGCTCCGCCATCCCCCAGACCTTTCGGACCAATACCATCGCCACCACACCGAGTCCCATAAATCTTAAATACTCGACCGCGATGCCCCATCTCATTTGCAATTCTTCCACCTGAATTCCATGTCGACCATACGCGGCGAGCAGAATACTTGCAGCGATGCTCAAAATTCCCAAAGCAACCCACACCCGGTGTTCCTGGTTTTCCATAACCATGGTACAAATCTATCTTGCGTCACACAAGGACGTTGTTCCAGGCAAAGTGAAGAAATCAACATTAATCCCCGAACTTCCCCACATGAAATGGCTGCCTGTTTTTCTTGTCTTTTGGATCGCTTCTTCCTTGTTCGTTACTCTTGCACTTGGCCAAACACCTTGGTCATGGACCATGGATGGCGGACCAACTGTTTTTCTTGAAGAAGAAATGCCTCATCCTTTTGCGGGTGGGATGAGTGCGCCGCAATGGAGTACAATCGACATAGACTGGGACGGGGATCAAGACCTTTTCTGCTTTGATCGGGATGGCTACAGGACATTGGTATTTGAAAATGACGGATTGGGTGGATGGATTGAGCGACCCGATTGGTCAGCCGGTTGGCCCGACATTGAACACTGGGCATTGCTTCGGGATTTTGATTGCGACGGATTGCCTGACTTGTTCACCGGCTACCAGAACAGCATCCACGTTTGGAAAAATGTCTCCTCTGGCCCTGGCGTCCCCCTATTTACGCCTTTTGCGACCCCGTTGATGGCGAGTTGGGACTTTGGTTCAGGGGCACAGGATTTGCCCCTTGTCTGCCTAACCATTGACAAACCGGCCATTTTTGATGTCGATGAAGACGGCGATTTGGATGTGATTTGTTTCACTGAAACCAGCACCACGCTGTACCGGTTTTCAGGTCAGAGCCCTTGCGGTTTGGACATGGCCTGCACCAACCGATGTTATGGCATGGTATCCGAGGGTGCGGAGGACAATTCACTGTTCATTGGTGCAGACCATTCATGTGGATTTAATGTGGTCGATCCCGAAGGAAGGCCTGATGAAAATCATGACGAACCCAGTTCAACTCACCTTCTTCCGAACGTCCAACGCGATGGTGTGCATGCCGGCGGAGCGATCACGGCGCTGCAGCTCGACGGGGAGGACTTTCATGACTTACTTATTTCAGACGTGACGTACCCAAGTATCAGTGGCTTATTTCTTATGGATGCAGCCGACGGTCAGGACAGCACGGCATGGGTCGACCATACGTTTCCTTATTTGATTCCGCATGCCGGCCCTGAGGATGCGGTGAACCTCGATCGATTCCCAGCAGCCTATCCCATTGACTGGGATGAAGATGGCGATTGGGATCTTGCTATTTCTCCGAACACGACCCTTGAAATCAATGATGACCAAGGTGTTCAGCTTTGGGAAAACCAAGGAACTGCGGATGCACCTTTATGGGCGTTGGTGGATGATCATTGGGTCCAGGATGGCATGATTGATGTTGGACGAGGAGCCGTGCCGCACCTCGCAGACTTGGATGGAGATGGAGACTTGGACCTGGCCATTGGGAACAAGGAGCGCTACGAAGGAGTGAATAATACTCCAACCGCACTCGCTTTATTCGAAAACATCGGAAATGCTCAACAACCTCAATTCAATTGGACGACGTGGTCGGCTATCGACTTTGCTACCAACGGGATTGAGAGCGCTTTTCCGACGACGGGTGACGTCGATCAAGATGGCGACTTGGACTTGCTCGTCGGCGATGAATTGGGCTTGCTGCATCTTTATATCAACTCTGCAGGACCTGGTGCATGGCCGATCTGGGAACTCGAAACATTGGGCCTCACGGATGGCGAAGGAACGACCATTGATGTTGGACAATTCGCTGCTCCTCAATGGGTCGATGTGGACGAAGACGGTCTGCTTGACATCGTCATCGGCGAAAAAAATGGCACCCTATCTCTGTATTTGGGATGCGGTGACGAGAACGCTCCCGCATGGTGCTTGTTCTCAAGCGAGGCCTTTGGTCAAAATTGGGGTGGCATAGAGGTGAATAATGCCTTAGGCATCAACGGATACGCCACACCGGCTCTTTTTAAGGATGAAAATGGATTGCATGTTTGTGTCGGCAATGAATTGGGCGAGGTCCAATACTTTGGCTTGGCAGAACCGATGGCATTGGAAGCTCCTTTGGCAAATGCGGCTGATCAAATCCATCCTCCCCTCCAAGGGCTCCGCGCATCCGCATCAATCGCGGACCTAAATCAAGATGGGATTCCTGAATTATTGATCGGCATTCAAAATGGCGGAATTCGCTGGTTTGAGGGCACTTCGACAGATATGGGCATGAACTCCAATCCTACAACATTGTTGGCTTACCCCAATCCCGTTCGGTGCGGCCAAGGATTGAACCTATTTGAAAGCGAAGAGATTCTTTCTCCATCTGCATCATGGCGTAACGCCTACTGGGTCGACATGCGAGGACGCGAGATCCCGGCTCAATGGCTTCTGAATTCCACGCTGCAAGCGCCAGACTCACCGGGGCTATACATCTTACACAGCGCGTCTTCAGGACAATTGCAAGAAACAATTTCAGTTATGGTCGTTTCAGAATAACGACCAGGAACCGTTTTTCGATTATTTCTCGTTCATGCGGTCCAGCACTTCTGCCACCCCGCGAACGGCTTTTTCACTCTCAACGAGCATCGCTTTTTCATCCTCATTGAGGTCCAATTCGATGATTTCTTCAATGCCGTTTTTACCCAGCTTAACCGGAACACCAATGTACAAATCATTGATGCCGTACTCACCTGTTAACCAAGCACAAACAGGGAAAATACGCTTTTGATCTCGGACAATGGCCTCCACCATTTGTGCGGCAGCAGCTCCAGGAGCATACCAAGCAGATGTGCCCAATAAGTTCACAATTTCACCACCTCCTTTTTTGGTGCGCTGAACAATCGCTTCCAATTTATCGGCCTCAATTAATTCAGTCACGGGAATCCCTCCTACTGTCGTGTAGCGCGGAAGTGGCACCATCGTATCCCCGTGTCCGCCCATCAATACCGCTTGGATGTCCTTGGGTGAGCAATCAAGAGCTTCCGCCAAGAAGGCACGGTAACGGGCCGTATCGAGAATGCCAGCCATTCCCATCACCTTTCTTGAATCTTTACCCGCTGTGAGGTAGGCACAGTATGTCATGACATCCAAGGGGTTCGAGACCACAATGATGATGGCATCCGGGCTGTGCTGAAGGATGGATTCCGTAACACTTTTCACGATACCCGAGTTCGTCGCGATCAAATCGTCGCGCGTCATTCCAGGCTTTCGAGGAAGTCCACTCGTAATCACGACCACATCAGAGCCCGCTGTTTTCACATAATCATTGGTTGCACCGACAGTCCGTGTATCGTATAAGTTGATGGGGGCAGTCTCCCAAATATCCAGCGCTTTCCCTTCCGCAAAGCCATCTTTGATGTCCAACAAAACGACTTCATTGGCTACTTCTCGGGTAGCCAAAACATTCGCACATGTCGCGCCTACATTGCCAGCGCCAACTACAGTAACTTTCATGGTGGGGGATTTGGGGTTATTTGGGACGACGAAATTAAGCAATCGAATCTCGTCTGCCATGCCTCAAATACAAAACTCCTCAACATCCTCGTTTAACCTTAAATTCGCCAACATGATGAGCATTAAAATCAAAGAAATCCTCCCCATTGCATTGCTTGCGATGGCGTGTGCCTTCAACGTGGATGAGGTCCTATCTCAACCGGGAACTCCAAACGGTGGATTTTACCCCACAGGCTCAGCAGGTGTTGATTACAACCTAACGAACCCGAAGAACAAGAAGGAAGGGACATGGATTCGCGTGTGGCCCAATGGAAACCTCTACTACCTCGGTCAATTCGAAAATGGCCATCCCACGGGAGGATTTACTTTCTACTATGAGACCGGAGAAATTATGTCCGAGGTCATTCAGATTGAAAACGGACGCAAAGCTTTTACTAAAATGTACCGAAAGGGAGGTGCACTGCAGGCGGAAGGCATGTACATGAGGAGCACTGAGTTGGATCAAAACCGAGAACCACTGCGGTTGAAGCAAGGAGAATGGAAGTATTATGATGCTCAGGAGAACCTCCGACTCATCGAAAGCTATGACCATGATGTGTTAAACGGACCGTCCATTTCTTATGGAAAGCAAGGACAGGAGTTGGAGCGAGGGGGATACGATTCAGGCGATCGAAATGGAACCTGGAGAACATGGGATGAACTTGGTGTCCTGTTGTCTGAAATCAGTTATCGTGCGGGTGCATTCCACGGATTATGTAAAATCAACTATGCCAACGGACGGCCTCAAACAATCGGAAGATACGAGCATGGACAGGAACAAGGGTACTGGAAATCCTTTATGGAAGATGGCACCCTTCAAACGACGCGCCATTTCGAAAACGGCGAGCTCATCGAAGAAATCCACGAAAATGGCGCGGTATTTTTGACCTTTCCAGATGGGCGTCCACGCGCCGAATTTAGCGTTGTCGAACAACAAAAGTCGGGGCCATTTCGAGAGTGGCATGATGCAGGAGAATGGGTCATTGAAGAAGAATTGGATCCTGATTCAGGTGAAACGTTGCGGAAACGTGTGCTTGTTGGAGAGGCCATCCGCCGCGAAGGAGAATACGTCGACGGAAAACTCGAAGGGGCGGTGTACTATTACGATTTGAATGGCAGATTGCAAAAGTCGGAGCGTTATGAAAACGGAAAACGTGTATCCGCTGAGAAGCCATGATGCAATCGTGGAAGAAGCTGAATCCCTCGCTACTTTTCTGCTTGGTATGCGTTGCTGGTCCTTGTTTGATTGGGTCCGGAGTTGCCTGGAGCCAGTCCGCTCCGGATCGCTATTGGGTTGAATTTAACGGGAAGACACAGGATGACCTGATTCCCGGACATTCTACACCTTACCGAATCGATGCACCGATCGAATTCCTCAGTCCAAAATCCATTGCTCGGCGGGCGCGTCAGCACATTCCGATCACGGCACAAGACCTCCCTATTCCCCCTTCTTACATTGCGACACTGGATACGATTCGAGCAATCGATATCATCCTTCAAAGCAAATGGTTCAACGCCGTTACGGTGCACATAACGGATTCACTTTTTGATCCCCAGTCGCTTTTGGAATGGCCGATGGTTTCCGATGTCAAGTCGGTCGAATGTTTACCCTCTTCCGATGAACCCCTTGCCATCGCCGTGCCACGCTCCACCACTGCACCGGATACCTCATGGTACGGAAAGGGCTGGAAAGCGCTGACGCAATTGAATGCCGATTGGCTCCACGGATTAGGGTTCACGGGCCAAGGAATGACAATTGCCGTGTTAGATGCTGGTTTTGAAAACGTCGAGTCCTTGCCCATTTTCCAAAAAGCCTGGAGCGAAGAGCGAATTCACGAAGGTGTGGATGCAATGCAATCTCAAGGTGGCTTATTTGCGCATCACCGCCATGGCACGGCTGTATTAGGGACCATGGCTGGATACTTGAAGGATTCGCTCATCGGATCCGCTCCGGATGCCGATTATGTGCTCTATCGGACAGAAGATGCTTACAGCGAATATTTGATCGAGGAAGATTATTGGGTCACTGCAGCTGAGCATGCAGACAGTCTGGGTGTCGACATGATGAATACAAGTTTGGGGTACTCCTTGTTTGATGATTCCACTGCAAACCATTCATACGAGGATTTGAATGGCGTTGGCACACGAATTAGTCAAGCCGCGACATGGGCTGCCGAAAAAGGCATTCTGTGCGTCACCAGTGCAGGAAACAGCGGTAATGGAGCATGGCATTACATCACTGCACCTGCGGATGCAAAAGGAATTCTGACTGCTGGAGCCGTCGATGCTGCTGGCGAACATGCGCCCTTCAGTGGCTGGGGACCAACGGCGGATGGACGAATCAAGCCAGATGTCATGGCACTTGGTGTGCAAGCCGCTTATCCATTCGCTGATTCAACCATTCGAAGAGGCAATGGCACCAGCTTTTCCTCTCCCATCGTATGCGGTGCAGTGGCGTGTTTATGGCAGGCATTTCCTTCAGCTAGCGCCGCAGAAATACGGGAGGCTGTTATAGCATCAGGACATTTATTCACCCAACCCAACGACAGCATGGGGCATGGCATACCCGACATGCGCATTGCTTTTTCCGCACTTGATGCAGGCGGGGCAGCGACCTGGAAAGGAAGCGCAAATTCCATGGTGTTATTTCCGAATCCTTCCTCCTCGGGTGTCGTTCGATGGTTGGCCAATGCGCTGGATGGCCCCGACCATTGGAAGCTTTACACCCTTCAAGGACAATTGTACGCAGAAGGCACGATTACCGAATGGAAAACGAGCGAAGGGCAACGCCAGGGATGGATTGATTTAGGAAATCACATGACCAGTGGCCAGTACATCTTTCAGTTGCTTCAAGAAGGGACGCCCATTGCAGCTACCCCTTGGATTTTCACCCCTCAGTAACCGTATTTTTCTTTCCAATTTGCCCGCAAAGCCTGGCGCATCTTTTCCTCGCGTGCATTGGTGCCAGGCTCATAAAATACCGTACCACTGATCTCATCCGGAAGAAATTCCTGACCTGAAAAAGATGATTTGGAGGAATGATCGTACTGATAACCCATGCCGTGCCCCAAGTCCTTCATCAACTGCGTAGGCGCATTCCGAAGATGCAATGGAACAGGCAGGTCGCCTGTTTCCCGCACGGCCTGCAGCGCCAAATTGATCGCCGCATACGATGCATTACTTTTCTCACTTGTCGCCAAATAAACCGCGCATTGGGCCAAAGGAATCCTCCCTTCAGGCATACCCAATCGTTCGACTGCAGCAAATGTTTCATTGGCCATGACGAGCGCATTCGGATTCGATAAGCCAATGTCTTCTGAAGCGGATATCAGTAACCGCCGCGCAATGAACTTGGGGTCTTCTCCACCAGCCAGCATACGCGCCAAGTAATACACGGCGGCATTCGGATCGCTGCCACGAATGCTTTTGATCAATGCCGACGCCATGTCATAATGTGCGTCGCCTTTCTTATCGTACCGCACGTGTGAAGATTGCAATGCTTGGACGACACGTGCATCGTCAATGATGACCATCTCATCTTCAGACATCTCCACCAACAGTTCCAATGCATTCAAAAGTCGGCGTGCATCACCGGAACTCGAGCGAAGCAATGCACCCCATTCTTTGACTTCAATTTTCCGCTCAGACAAAACCACATCATGCTCGATCGCATTAATAACAATCTTCTTTAGTTGATCTGGTGTAAATGACTCAAGGACATACGTTTGTGACCTGCTGAGTAAAGCTGGTATTACCTCAAAAGAAGGGTTCTCCGTTGTTGCTCCGATCAAGGTGATCAAACCCTTTTCCACCGCTCCTAACAGGCTATCTTGTTGAGACTTTGAAAAGCGATGAATCTCGTCAATGAACAAAATGGCCCGACCTGCAAAAAGCCCAGATCGTTTGACCGTTGCAATCACCTCTCTCACTTCCTTCACGCCACTCTGGACGGCAGAAATTTCATGGAAAGGCCGATCAGATTGTGCGGCTATGATTTTAGCTAAAGTCGTCTTACCCACTCCAGGTGGTCCCCAAAGAATCATAGATGGCACATGCCCTCCCTTCAATGCCTTTCGCAACACTTGCTCCTCACCGATCAAATGTCCTTGACCCAGGTAAGCGTCCAAATTGGTCGGGCGCATGCGCTCGGCGAGAGGTGCATCAATCATTTTGACTTCTTTCGTTCGCAACTGGTAGTCGCTCGTTCAACGGTTGATCAACCGGACGCTTGTGCTTCCAACGCTTGTGAGACCAAAGCCATTCAGAGGGATAGCGTTTAATGTCTGCTTCCAACAGTGCGATGCATCGCTCCAAAATTGCACCCTCAGCCCAATCCAACGGATGCTCAACAACGAGTTCATACCGTGTCCGATAATACCCCCGCTTGTCTTTGTAAATGTGGCCATACACGACAGGTAAGTTGAACGTTCGCGCCCACTTTTCTAACCCAAAATACCAAGCGGTTTCTTGCGCTAAAAAAGTAGTCCACCATGACTTTTTCGGGTCAGCTGGACTTTGATCAAACCCCATCACGATCGCCTTTGGCGCATCTCCTTGCGCATGCTGTTGCATCCAAGCCTGCGCCTCAACTGTCCGGACCATTTCGAGGCCAAAACGCTGACGCGAATCCCGAACGGCTGCGTCCATCTTCGCATCCGAAAGTTTCTTGTAAACCGCCATCACATCGTGCGGCAAACTTTGGTGTGCAGTCATCGCATAAAGCTCCCAATTGTTCAAGTGACCCCCAGCGATTAGCACACTTCTCCCCTGGTCATAAAACGCATCGAATAAAGCTACATTTTGATGCTGCATGCGCGATAAAGCATCCGTATTTGAAATGGAAAAATGCTTAATCGATTCCAAGGTAATGTCCGCAAAATGATTGTAAAAGGAGCGTTCCGTTTGCTTAAGCCAGTGCACTGAGGCCTCAGGAAAACTCCGTTTCAAGTTTCCACGAATCACTTGCTGACGGTACTTCAGGATGCTGGAGGCGAACCAACCCAGCAGGCGAGCCAACCCATGCAACACAGAATAGGGCAAGTGGGAAATGAGTCGAAGAAGAGTAACCGTCATGGTCTTGATTGAGGAGCAAAATTACTCAAACACAGCCTTTCCCGAACGCCATACCTGTCAACCCATCGTAAGCTAATTGTATGCCCTCTGGTAGCTCATTTTCCACGGTAGCGTGCTTGCCCAATTGATGGCTAATGTGCGTGAAATATGTTTGCCTCGCTCCAATGCGCTGGGCCCATTCAACGGCTTCTTCCAATGTGAAGTGAGAAAGATGTGGCTCACGCCTGAGTGCATTGAGCACTAAAACATCCACACCAACTAAACGAGACAGGGCTTGCTCCGAAATTTGGTTCGCATCTGTAATGTAGGCAAAACCGCCTACGCGAAATCCCAGAACTGGAAGCTGATGATGATGAACGGGCAAAGGCCACCAAACCGTTCCATGGATGTCAAATGCATCCGTGCTGATTGTATGCAGCTTTACTTTCGGCACACCAGGATAAGTGGATTCAAAAATGTATTTGAATTCTCGATTCAACGCTTCTTGAACACGTTGAGTGGCGTAGACCGGCATGTCACGTCGGCTTCTGAAGTTGAAAGGCCGAATGTCATCCAATCCCGCTACGTGATCCTTGTGCTCATGCGTAAAAACCACTGCATCCAATTCCTTCACGCCCGCCCGCAAGCATTGTTGCCGGAAATCTGGCCCGGTATCAATTACAACGGCAGCCCCTGACACCTTCACGAGAACTGAGCTCCTGAGTCGTTGATCACGGGCATCCAAACTGGAACAAACAGGACACTCACATGCAATAATGGGAACACCCTGGGATGTACCTGTTCCAAGAAAAGTGAATTCCACCTCCATATCGCAAAGGTACGCGCTGTTCAAATCGTACATTTGTTGAAATCGACCTTCACCAAAAACTACATCGTTTTGGAATCCAATCGCGTCATTCTCTCTGCAAAGCAGAAAGCCCTTCGCATGAATTTGAATCAGGATTTGTACGGAACCTTCGCTGAAATCGGCGCTGGCCAGGAGGTCGTTCGGCATTTCTTTCGGGCTGGAGGTGCCTCAGGCACGATTGCAAAAGCCATTTCCGCCTACGATAAGAAGTTCTCAGATGCGATCTACGGCGAGGAAGAGAGCAGCCGGTACGTCTGTGAAAGTCGCGTCCGGAAAATGCTTCTTCATGAATACCAATTGATGGAAGATCGATTGGATCGAAAAGAACACGGTTCCAAGCATTTTTTTGCCTTCGCCAATACGGTGGCAACGATCAACTACCACAAAACCATTCAAGGACACGGTTGGTTCGGACTTAAATTCCAAACAGCACCTGATCGTGAACCCAACGAGGTAATCTTGCACGCTCGATTCCACGAACAAGACGCTTTGGCCCAGCATCAAACGGTTGGAATGTTGGGCGTCAATCTCATTTATGGCTGCGTCTTTTTCTATAAACAGCCCAAAGCGCTTTTACAGTCACTGTATGACAACCTCGATCGAGACCAAGTGGAAATCGACATGATTGAAATGAACGGTCCGGATTTTGAAGAGGTCGACAATCGCTTGCTTTCGCTGCAACTGGTGAAGAATGGGATGACCGATGCTGTAATATTCTCGCCTGATGGGCGGAATTTGCAGGCGTCAGACGTCCTCTACAAGAAAAACATCCTCGCAATCAGAGGATCCTTCCGTCCCGTGACCAAGGTGAGCATCGACATGATTTCGAAAGGCTTGCAACAGTTCAAACAGGAACATAAAGTCGAGGAAGAAGACATCCAAGTGCTCTTTGAGATCACACTGAACAACCTATCTGCAGAAGGAGACATTGATGAGCAAGATTTTCTGGACCGAGCGGATATCCTCTGTTCGATTGGCCAAACGGTGCTCATATCAAATTATCAGAAATATTATAAGCTCATTGAATTTTTCTCTCGGCACACAAAGAAAAGAATGGGCGTCATTATGGGCGCCAATACACTGTCCTTGGTATTTGATGAAAAATATTACCGAGACCTGAATGGTGGAATTCTTGAGGCATTCGGAATTTTATTCAATCGGGATCTCAAAATTTACCTCTATCCTTGGAAAGATCAACCGACAGGTGAGCTGTGGACCGTTGAGACCACTCCGGTTCATCCCCGAATGCAGCCGCTGTTCGATTATCTTCGATTCAACAAGCGCGTGGTAGACATCCCATACGATGAGGCGGTTCTCGGAATTTTCAGCAAAGACGCCCTGGACATGATTAAGTCAGGCGATGATGGCTGGGAAGCCATGGTTCCGGATTTCGTCGATCGCATCATCAAAGAAAATTGTCTGTTCGGCTTTTGTGGCATCGCTCCGACTGGAGGTAAATCAAACCCAGAGGATGCCGCCAAGGCGGCTGCCCGAGCCATATCACCTGAGTCCTAGCACGACAGACGCAGCATTCATTGCGCGAAAAATTTCCCACAAAAAAGCCCGTCTTCCGACGGGCTTTTTCGTTCAGTCATCAAAAGAAATGGCTTCAAGCTTCTTCCTTCTCTTCAACGGGAGCCAATTCTGGGTTGGGTCGTCGTGTGATGGTTTTCTTCTCGGTAAACACGCGGGTACCTGTTCCTGCCGGAATCAAGTGACCAACGATGACATTTTCCTTGAGGCCTCGCAAGAAGTCCTGTTTACCGCTTACAGCCGCCTCATTCAACACTTTCGTTGTTTCTTGGAAAGAAGCCGCCGAAATGAATGACTTGGTTTGCAGCGATGCACGTGTGATTCCCTGCAGCAATGGTCGAGCCGTAGCAGAAATCGCATCGCGACCTTCAGCTGCTGCCATATCTCGACGACGCAAAGAGCTGTTCACATCTCGCAACTGGCGCGCTGAGATCATCTGACCAAGGCGCAAATCTTCGCTGTCGCCCACCTCAGTGATTACCACCATGCCAAAGACGCGATCGTTCTCCGTCATGAAATCTGATTTTTCAGCAAACTGCTTCTCCAAGAATCGGGTATCACCCGCATCTTCGATTACAACCTTCTTCATCATTTGACGAACAATCACCTCAAAGTGCTTGTCGTTGATCTTCACCCCTTGTAAGCGATAGACGTCCTGTATTTCATTGACGATGTACTCTTGAACCGCTGTCGGCCCCATGACATCCAGGATATCCACAGGAGTAATCGCTCCATCTGACATCGGCATTCCGGCGCGCACAAAGTCGTTGTCTTGTACCAAGATGTGCTTTGATAGCGGCACCAAATACTTATAGATGTCTCCTCGTCGCGATTCTACAATGATTTCCCGGTTACCACGCTTAATTTTTCCGTAGCTCACAATTCCATCTACTTCGGAAACAACAGCTGGGTTCGACGGATTACGTGCTTCGAATAATTCTGTCACACGGGGTAGACCTCCAGTAATGTCACCGGATTTACCCGCCATTCGAGGAATCTTTGTGAGGATCTGCCCCACACTTGCTTCATCCCCTTCTTTCACTGATAAGTGAGCTCCTACCGGCAACGAATACGTTTTCAGAACGTCGCCTTTCTTGTTCACTATCAAGATCGCAGGATTCTTCTTCTTGTCTTTCGTTTCAGTAATGACAATTTCACGGAAACCTGTCTGCTCATCGAGTTCCTCACGGAACGTCATCCCCTCCTCAATCATTTCAAACTTAATCAGTCCCTTCTCCTCATTGATGATGACATTGTTATAAGGGTCCCACGTGCAAATGGATTCTCCTTTTTTGATTTTATCTCCCGAGAATTTCTTCAAGATGGAACCATATGGTAGGATCGTAGTACTCAGTGCAACCCCGGTCTTGGGGTCTACCACTTTGAACTCAGATGATCGGGAAACGACAACCATTTCCTTCTCTCCTTCTGCATTTACACGATTCACCTCACGCAAATCATCGATTTCAACGACTCCGTCGAACTTGACTTTGAGCTCATTCTCATCCGAAATCTTTGACGCCGTACCACCAACGTGGAACGTACGCAGCGTCAACTGCGTTCCTGGCTCACCAATGGATTGTGCCGCAATTACGCCTACCGCTTCGCCCACTTGGACCGTTCTGGCCGAGGCAAGGTTTTTACCGTAGCATTTGACGCATACGCCTGACATGGTTTCACATGTCAGAACCGATCGCACTTCCACCTCATCTATTCCTGCTTCCTCAATGGCCATGGCTGTTGCATGGTTGATTTCTTGACTGCCCTCCACCAGCACCTCTCCAGTAGAAGGATGAACGACATCGTTCAATGAAGTACGGCCTACTATGCGGTCACCTATGCCTTCCGTTATCTCATCATTCTTGCGAAGGGGAGTCGCAACGACACCTCTTAATGTCAAGCAATCTTCTTCGGTAATGATGACATCTTGAGCGACATCCACCAATCGACGCGTCAAGTAACCCGCGTCGGCCGTTTTCAAAGCCGTATCCGCCAATCCCTTTCGTGCACCGTGCGTTGAGATGAAGTACTCCAGGATGGACAATCCCTCTTTAAAGTTCGAAAGGATCGGATTCTCAATGATGTCTTGACCTCCTGTAGCAGACGACTTTTGTGGCTTGGCCATCAATCCACGCATTCCAGAGAGCTGTCGTATCTGTTCTTTCGAACCACGTGCTCCGGAGTGCATCATCATGTAGATCGAGTTGAATCCTTGCTTGTCCGTTTCAATCCGGTCCATCAAGATATTCGTCAACTTTGAATTGGTATGCGTCCAGATGTCGATGATCTGATTGTACCGCTCGTTGTTCGTAATGAGACCCATGTTGTAGTTCTCCATAACCTCTGCCACCTGATCTTTGGCAGAATCGACCAATTTCACTTTCTCATCGGGAATGATTACATCATTCAGGTTGAACGATAATCCGCCCTTGAAGGCCATATAGAAGCCAAGCTTCTTGATGTCATCAAGGAACTGAGCTGTACGTGGAACATTGGTGCTGTTCAGAACATGGGAAATGATTCCACGCAACGACTTCTTGGTAAGCAGATCGTTGATGTATCCGGCTTCAGCAGGAACATGATCATTGAAAAGCACTCGCCCACAAGTCGTATCGATGATGCTGGCAATTCCATTCACGTCAACAAAACGCATTTTGATTTCTGCGTGCAGGTCCAGCTTTCCCTCTTGGTAAGCAATGCGCACCTCCTCTGTTGAGTAGCATGTCATTCCTTCACCCGAGACAGGCTCGTCTTTGGTTCCTTTCTTGACCTTGGTCATATAATAGAGACCAAGAACCATGTCTTGCGATGGTACGGCGATTGGTGCACCGTTGGCTGGATTCAGAATATTGTGTGAAGCCAACATCAACAATTGAGCCTCCAAAATAGCTGCACTGCCAAGAGGCAAGTGGACCGCCATCTGGTCACCATCAAAGTCAGCGTTGAAAGCTGTACAGGCAAGAGGATGCAATTGAATGGCTTTGCCCTCAATCAATTTTGGTTGAAAGGCCTGAATTCCAAGACGGTGAAGCGTCGGAGCCCGGTTGAGTAAAACCGGATGACCCTTCATTACATTTTCCAAAATATCCCACACCACGGGCTCTTTACCGTCAACGATTTTCTTCGCCGATTTGACAGTCTTGACAATGCCTCGCTCGATCATCTTCCGAATGATGAACGGCTTGTACAATTCCGCCGCCATGTTTTTCGGCAACCCGCACTCGTGCAATTTTAAATCTGGACCAACAACAATCACCGAACGTGCAGAGTAATCTACACGTTTTCCGAGCAAGTTTTGACGGAATCGGCCTTGCTTACCTTTCAGGCTGTCCGAAAGGGATTTCAATGGTCGATTGCTTTCCGTCTTGACTGCACTGGATTTGCGGCTGTTATCAAACAGGCTATCTACAGCCTCCTGCAGCATGCGCTTTTCATTCCTCAAAATCACCTCTGGAGCCTTGATTTCAACCAAACGCTTCAAGCGATTGTTTCGGATAATCACACGACGGTACAGGTCATTTAAGTCCGATGTCGCGAAGCGTCCACCATCCAACGGCACCAGAGGACGGAGTTCAGGTGGAATCACCGGAACGACCTTAACAATCATCCATTCGGGCTTATTCACGATCCGTGCGTTCGCATCTCGAAGGGATTCTACAACTTGAAGACGCTTCAACGCCTCGCTCTTGCGCTGCTGTGAAGTTTCTGTATTTGCCGAATGGCGAAGGTTGTATGACAATTCATCCAGATCCAGGTTCGCAAGCATATCATGCAAAGCTTCCGCTCCCATCTTGGCTACGAATTTATTGGGGTCCTTGTCATCCAAGTATTGATTCTCCTTGGGCAACGTCTCGAGAATATCCAGGTATTCTTCCTCGGTCACAAAATCATTCACACTGAGCTCACTGTCCTCCGGACCTTTTGCAATTCCAGGTTGAATGACAACATATCGCTCGTAATAGATGATTTGGTCCAACTTCTTAGAAGGAAGGCCAAGCAAGTATCCGATTTTATTCGGCAAGCTTTTGAAGTACCAAATATGAGCTACCGGTACCACCAATTGGATGTGGCCCATGCGCTCACGGCGCACCTTTTTCTCCGTTACCTCGACACCGCATCGGTCGCAAACGATTCCTTTGTATCGGATTCGCTTGTACTTGCCACAATGGCACTCAAAGTCCTTGACAGGACCAAAAATCCGCTCACAAAAGAGGCCATCACGCTCGGGCTTGTAAGTCCGATAGTTGATGGTCTCCGGTTTCAATACTTCGCCATGTGACTGCTCGAGAATCATCTCGGGTGAAGCCAACGAAATAGTGATGGTATTGAAGTCGCTCGAAAGCTGTTTGGGTTGCTTTTGCTGAAACATGAATGGCTATTCTATGCGGTAATCAATCTAGTGAAATGGTCAAGCCCAATCCGCGCAATTCGTGGAGAAGGACGTTGAATGATTCGGGAATACCTGGAGCAGGCATGTTATCCCCTTTGACGATGGCCTCGTAGGCACGTGCACGGCCCATGACGTCATCTGATTTGACGGTGAGAATTTCTTGGAGAATGTTCGCGGCACCGAATGCTTCCAGAGCCCAAACTTCCATCTCTCCAAAACGCTGTCCACCAAACTGTGCCTTACCACCCAGCGGCTGCTGCGTAATAAGCGAGTATGGTCCGATGGATCGAGCGTGCATCTTATCATCCACCATATGGCTCAACTTGATCATGTAAATGATTCCAACAGTCGCCGGCTGGTCAAAACGCTCTCCAGTCCCTCCGTCATGCAAATAAGTAACTCCGCATTCCGGCACGCCTGCTTCGTTCGTAATCGCTGTGATTTCGTCCAGAGAAGCGCCATCGAAAATAGGCGTTGCATAAGTCCTTCCTAAATTCATACCTGCCCAGCCCAAGACGGTCTCATAGATCTGTCCCAAGTTCATACGAGAAGGTACACCCAGCGGATTCAAAACGATGTCGACGGGGGTTCCATCTTCAAGGAACGGCATGTCTTCGGCGCGAACAATTTTGGCAACGATGCCCTTGTTCCCGTGACGACCAGCCATCTTATCTCCCACTTTCAACTTGCGCTTTTTAGCGACATATACCTTCGCTAACTTTACAATTCCAGTTGGAAGTTCATCCCCCACTGTCACCTGAAACTTCTTGCGCTTATACGCACCGAGGACATCATTGTACTTCAAGTGGTAGTTGTGAATCACACGGCGAACCAGTGCGCTGTTCTCATCATCACGCACCCATCCGTCACTGTTGATTGTCAGATAGTCTAAGCTGTTCAGAATTTTCTGAGTGAACTTCACTCCCTTCTTGACTTGCTCTTCCTTGTAATGGTTGTTGACTCCTTGGCAAACTTTGCCGCCTACCAGCTTCATCAATTTCTCAACCAGCACTTTCTTCAGTACTCCTGCCTCTGCATCAAATTCCTTATCTATGGTCTCGAGTACTGCTTTGTCAGCAGCCTTCGACTTCCGGTCCTTGATGGCACGTGAGAACAACTTTTTATCAATCACCACCCCTTGTCCAGACGGTGGCATTTTCAGAGAAGCATCCTTGACATCCCCCGCTTTATCCCCAAAGATGGCGCGAAGCAGTTTTTCTTCTGGACTTGGGTCCGACTCTCCTTTCGGAGTGATCTTTCCGATCAGGATGTCTCCTTCTTTGACTTCTGCACCGATTCGAATCAAACCATGTTCATCCAAATCGCTTGTAGCTTCTTCGCTGACGTTTGGAATGTCCGCTGTCAGTTCTTCGACTCCGCGCTTCGTGTCCCGCACCTCCAATACGTATTCATCGATGTGAAGTGACGTGAAGACATCTTCTCGCACCACCCGTTCGTTGATTACGATTGCATCCTCGAAGTTGTATCCTTTCCATGGCATAAAGGCAACGCGCATGTTCTGTCCAAGCGCTAATTCACCTTTGTCTGTAGAGTACCCCTCAACTAAGATCTGGCCTTGGTGAACTGATTGTCCTTTTTGGACCATCGGCTTCAAATTCATGCA
>DBBR01000093.1 GCA_002292325.1 Flavobacteriales bacterium UBA979
GGGGAACTCATTTTTTTTCTGGGAGCCTCAGGTGTCGGGAAGAGCACGCTCATTGAATCATTGGGATTGATGAATCAGACGGTTGCAAAAGATCCACGCACCGAGCTAACCTACCATAGCAGCAGAGGCAATTACGCGTTACTGGATTTGTGGGAAGGTGATCCGAAGGAGTTGGCGCAGTTCCGAAGCAAGGAATACAGCTTCATCTTCCAGCGGACTAATTTGTTTGAAAAAGTATCCCTTCAATCCAATGCAATTCTGCCGTCTTTGGCGGATGTGGATGCATTCAGTCAGGTGCGGCTGCGATCGAAGGCGCTCGCTCATCAATTGTTGCAAAACGTCACCGATTCAGATTTTGAGCTCAAGAACGCCGGAGCTTTGAGTGGAGGGCAGAAGCAACGATTGGCCTTCATTCAGGCCATCATCAGTCCCCATGAAGTGCTGTTTGGGGATGAGCCAACAGGGAATTTGGATTGGGGCAACGCCCAGAAAGTCATGAACACGCTCAAGGCCCACATCGCTTCAGAAGAGCGAACCGGCTTGATTGTTTCTCACGATATCAACCTCAGTTTGGCATTCGCCGACCGAATTGTATTGATGACAGGTCGCTCGACGTCTGCAGATGGTCAAGAGCAGATTGGACAAATCCTTGAGGAAAATGTGTTCGCACGGGAAGCCGGCGCGTGGAAGAGTACGAATGGAACAATTTCACACGAAGCCCTCTCTGCGAAACTCAAGTCTCACTTCGAAGAAACTGCTGCCTAATGAAAAAGCCGTCATTGCACTCCCTGTTGTTCAAGGCTGAATTGAAATCCCTTGGAGGTGGCAAGCGTTGGAATACTCTTGTCTTTTTGGTGGTGATTGACTTTCTAGCATTATTCAGCCTGGGCGCTGGCCAACAAATCCTCGAGTTTTTGGAAGCAAAAATGGACAACGATTACGTCCAGTTGCTTATCGCTACGGTTCCTAGTACTAGCTGCAGGAGTGCGGATGTTAAGGCAAGACTCATTGATAATTTAGCCTTTCAAACTCAGTTTGGAGTGAACGACGTGCAGTTCATGGCCAAACAGTACATGAATTTCCGTTCGGCAGACTCCACGCGTACCAAATTGGTAGGGGCCTTCGCAAATGAAGAGCATCCGCTTTGGACCATGATGTTGTCGGATACGAGCAATTTTTTGACGTCAGCAAGTTTGAGTTCTCCGTTTGATGTCGAAGAGCGCAGAACAGGGGTCGTTTTGTCGGTGAAAGCGGCCAGTGAGTTTGGGCTTTGGCCCTTGCCTGCCAATGAGTTGCCTACTGTGAATTGGGTTGTAAATGACCGCAGTCAAACAGTGGTGACCCTCCCTGTGTTGGGAGTCCTTCAATACTTGCCGCTTGATTTGGATGTCGCTTTGACAGAAGCAACCATGTTGCAATTGGTGTCGGGCAAAGCGACCGAAGAACGCCCCAAACCCTTTTACTTTTTGCCGGAGTCTAAGGCGAAAAACGCCAGCCTTCCTTTGCCGAATAAAATCAAGTGTCTGTCAGGTTATCTGCACACTTCTTCCGTAATGGGTTCTGAGAAGAGGTTTTTAGAGGATGAAGCACAAAAAGTTCATCTTTTGCCTTCCAAAGAAGTTGGCGGAACATTGAATGCCGAATACCTCCTTTTCCGATTGAATGCCCTTGAGAAAGCGAGGGAATTGGCAGCCGAACTAAGGGATAACAAGGAGAAGTACGGTTGTCAGACCAAGTTTGACAATGGGGGGTTGGAAATCGACCTCACCGATGTCGAGAACAAGGAAAACCTCGGCATCTTCAGCAAGTTTGCGCGGCTGCTGTCGTTCGCGGTGGTGGTGCTCGCCCTGATCCTCATCATCAATTACACGGGGGCCATTTTGCGCATGCACATCAGCCAGAACAAGCGAAACCTCGGAACGCTCATGGCATTTGGGTATGAGAATCAGACCATCACAAGGCTTTACCTCGTCATCACATCGGTGTTGTTGGGTGCAGCCTTTGTCATCAGCTACTTGTTGGTTTGGCCGATTGGGTACTTGGGGCTGGAGTTGTTCTTGCTTGCTTCCGGGTTGGATAACGTGGCCTCAGAAGTCGCCTTCTCCCACATCCCGATTTACTACTCTGTTTTGCTATTCGTCTTAGTTCCTTTGGCCATCGTCTCTTACCGCATCCGGAAGCAGCTCACGGCCACTCCGGGAGATCTAGTGTACGACCGTTAACCCTTACGCATGAAACACGCACTGCCACTTATTGGTCTTTTGCTGACGTTTGCCTCAACGGCACACGCTCAAACGTTCGCTTGCGCATCGGATTCTGTACTGCTGGATTCAGAGGCGGACGCTGAATTGTACCTCTGGCAGCTTTTGGATGATGTCGAGTGGGCAGATCTTACGGACTCATCGCCTTACACTGGCACCACGACAGCGGAGTTGACCATCAATCCGGTTGATACGGCGATGAACGGTAACCAATACCGCTGCCTGATCCCGAGCGTTGCCTCAGCCATTGCTGACTCCGTCATTTTTGAGACTTCGCTGCTGGTTGTGGACACCTTGTTCGCGTCGACGATTGCATTCGACACAGCCCCGTCCGGGCCTTTGTGCAACGGTGACAACACAATTTCCTTGGTACAGGCAGCTCCGGCTATGGGTGCGGATGGAGCGCTGACCACGGTTTGGGAAGAATTCAACGGCACGTCCTGGCAGACGCTCGAAGGCCTATCTGAGCTCAGCATTGAGTTGATTAACCTGACGGGAACGCGGATTTACCGCCAGCGTACGGACAACGATGCCGGGTGCAGTGCGGTGTATTCGAATGAACTGACAGCAGAGGTGTACGCGTCGTTGGCACCGCCAACAGTCGCCATTGCATCGGGAGAGAATCAGGTGTGTTATGAATCATCTCCCGGTGAATTGGTCATGTTGACACCTCCTACCGGGGCCAGTGGAACGTACGAATACATTTGGCAAGAGCAGGTGGACGGCGTGTGGCTGTTCGTCGATGGGGCCGAGGCTTCGACATTCACGCCTCAGGCGTTGACCGAGAGCCAGCCGTTTCGGTTGTTGGCGACCGATTCCGTTTGCGGATCGACGGTGGTTTCGAATGTGTTGGACATAGATGTTTATGCGCCTTTGTCGGCTACCATCAATCTTGTCGCTGCCGACAGTCCGCTGTGCGACGACAACACGGGGACGTCGATATCCATGGAGGAGTTTCCGACCGGTGGCGGGGACGGCTTCACCTACCAATGGTACCTCGATGAATCACCACTGCAGGATGAGATCGCTCAAACGCTCAGTACCGGATTTCTCGAGGCAACCAGTACGATTGTGGTGGAAGCGACATCGACAGCAGGGTGTGGAATCGTCAATAGTGAGCCGCTCACTGTAGAGGTGTACGATGCCTTGGCGCTCGGAATGACGACCTCAGACCAGACAGTTTGTTACGGGTTTTCGCCCATGACCTTGACCAATCCAGGGGCAACTGGCGCGAGTGGCACATTTGCATACCAATGGGAGTCGAACAGTGGCGCTGGATGGGAGCCAATTGATGGAGCCAATGGCACAAGTCTCTCTCCAGGTGCCCTGACCAGCGATATGGAGTACCGGCTGACCTGCATTGATGCACAAGGGTGTGGCGCGGCCACCTCCAATGCAGTAGCCATCGACGTGTTGGAGCCATTGGCCGCACCGACCGTGGCCATTGTTGCTGGAGATGCGTCAATATGCTACAACACTTTTCCAGGCGAATTGAATGCCGTAATCCCTCCTTCCGGCGGCAGTGGTGAATACCAATTCAATTGGCAAGTGCACCTTGGCGGAGGTCAGTGGTCGAGCATCGCAGGCGCGAATGACGAAACCTTCAGCCCGGGTCAATTGGTGTCGGATCAAGAGTACCGATTGCAAGCCATCGATGTGCAATGCGGGACCATTACATTTTCCAATGTGCTGAGCATTGAAGTGCACGAGCCGCTGTCCAATCCGATGGTCATTGTTGCAGCTGAGGAATATTTGTGCGCCATCAACACCGGTAATTTCTTGGAGGTCGTTCAGTTGCCCTCAGGCGGTGGAGAAGATTTCACGTATCAATGGTACAGCGATGGCAACGAAGTAAGCGGGTCGTGGACGACAGGCTATTACCCTGGTCCTTTGACGTCAACCACAACATTTGACGTGGTAGCCACTTCGTCAGAGGGGTGCGGCGATGTGAGCAGCAATGCATTAACCGTTGTTGTTTACGAGCCGTTGTCGCTTGGGACGACTTCTGCAGATCAAACCATCTGTTACGGTACGACCCCGGCGACCCTCGATAATCCAGGCGCAGCAGGTGCAAGTGGATTGTATTCATACCAATGGGAAGCAAACGTCGGTATGGGGTGGAGTGCCGTTGGCGGAGCGACAGCACCGTCATTCAATCCGGGTGATTTGACGTCAACTACGGAATTCAGATTGTCGGTTACTGACGATGAAGGGTGTGGTTCGTTGCTCTCGAATGCGATTACTGTTACGGTTTTGGATGAAGTGATTCCCGCATTGGTCTCGTCGAATGTAGAGACCATTTGTTATGGCTCTGGATTCGCTGTAGAAAGCGCGGGCGCCTCGGGAGCGGACGGAGAATTCGCGGAGCAGTGGTTTATTCAGCTGAACAATGGAGGGTTCTCGTTGGCTTCGGATTTGGACGAATTGAGTTGGTCGGTGCTGGAAGCGCAGAACGACTATGACATCTACCTCGAGTCGACATCTGAATTTGGATGCGGCACCTATACGTCAAACGAAATTCACGTGGAGGTTTTGGATCCAATATCGGCTCCTGCTGTGGCTTGGACTGGATACATGGGCGAAGACCTTTGCTACGGGAGTGCGTCGCCTTCGACCACCGTAAGTTCATCTGCTACAGGGGCCGATGGAGACTGGTCGAATGCCTGGCAGGTGGCTGCGATGACCGGCCCGTGGATCGATGTCCAATTCAACGAAGAGGATTTGGTACCCTTCACATTGACGGATACCGTGCAAATTCGCATGCAGAGCATCTCAGATTTTGGTTGCGGCACGTATTATTCGAATGACTTGCTTGTTCCGGTTTGGGCGGAGTTGAGTCCTGGAATGGTGGGCCCCGGTCTGGAGCAAATCATTTGCTATGACACACCGGCAGCGACCTTTATCGCTCAGCCTGCAACAGGTGGAGGTGAAGCCTTCATTATGCAATGGTACAGCGACGCAGATGGAGTGAGCTTGCCCATTGATGGGGCCAATAGCTTGCTGTACCAAACCCCTGCATTGACCGATACCACGCAGTATTACGTGGAATACACCAACGTCAATGGATGTGGTGCCGTGTACTCCGAAACCATGCAAATCTCCGTGCTCCCGGACCTAGAAGAGGCTACGGTGGTCGGTTGGGATGGGAATCCCCTATGTTTCAATACGCCGGTTGATTTGCTTGCCTCTGAACTCGAGGATTACCCGTGGTTGAATCACCAATGGTACGAGGCCGCTGATGGCCAACCGTTTGAGCCCATCGCGGGCATGAGTGAGATTGAGTTGACCAATCATCCGCTGACGGAAATTACGAGCTTGTACATGGAAACGAGCAGTGTTTACGGCTGTGGCACGGTCGAGAGCGATACGCTTACCGTTTACGTATTGGGTAATTTGGTATCACCGGAGATCGCTTTTACGGACGATTACGACGGGAGTACCCTTTGCTATGAGGATTTGGCGCCTGGGTTTACCGCCCAGAGTTTGGCCAGCGGTGGCGGCGGCCCCCTGCAATACGCTTGGGAGCTGGACACCGACTTGTCGGGTAATTTCGCAGGGACCGGGGAAGAGCAGCCCGACTCCTTTAATCCGGGGTTGGTGACGGATACCCTCTCCGTGCGCTTGCGCGTGACCGATGCATACGGGTGCGGAACACTGGTCTCCAATGCCTTGCAGGTCAATGTATTCGAACCGTTGGCCTTTGAGGTGCAGCCTTTGGATGATGTCATCTGCTACGGCACGGCGCCTCAGAACCTCTCCGCGGTGCCCACGGGAGGGGGCGATCAATATGCATTCCAATGGTTCATCGAAACCGGCGAGGAAGACTTTGCGGCGATTGCTGATCAAAATGATGACGTGTTGAATGAGTTGATTCTGGTGCAAGACACTTTAATCTTTGTCGAGCTTACAAGTCTGCTGGGGTGCGGCGTAATTGAATCGGATACCGTGCTCATAAATGTCCTGGACTCGTTGATCCCGGGTCAGTTGACGTTCGTGGAAAATCCCATCTGTGCAGAAGAGTATGCGGATGTGGTGAGCTCAGGGCCCTCAGGGGGATACGAGGGGTTTGACTACACCTGGTACCAGCTCAATGCCGATGAGTGGGAAGTGGTTCAGGAAGGGGGAGAAGACTATCAGTCGGATTCGCTATTCATCAACACCAGCTACTATGTCTCGTACACGGATGCGTGTGGGATCGTTAGTTCGGACCCCGTTGAGATCACTGTAAACCCACTTCCGGAGATTAACGCCATTCAGGGAAACGGGAGCCCGTGTTATGGTAGTTCGGATCAGCTGTATACCATTCCTTACGCCGACCTCACCCTGGAATATGAGTGGAATGTTGACCCGAATTTTGGAACCATCACCTCTGGGGAGACCGTCGGCCAAGTGCTGGTGGATTGGAACGATGAAACAGGAGCAACGGGACTCGAGGTGCTGGTAACCAATCCCGTCACTACGTGCAACGAGCTCTTCTCATTCGAGGTAGAGATCACCGACGTCATGGCACCGCCGGCCAGCATTGTTGTCAAGAAACCCAACATCAACATTTTGGTCAGCGCGGACAGCACCGATTGTGCCCAATACCTCTGGGGTACGCAGGACATCGCCACGGGCGAAATCATCTACTTCAACGAGCTCAACGAACAATATGCATACTTCGAAGTGCTGGACACCCTGAACTATTACTATTTCGTGGAAGTCGTGTATGATTGCGGCGATGGTCCATCTTGCCCGACCATCAACTATTACAACTACGATCCGTACGTAGGCATTGAATCATCTGAAGCACCTCAGCTGATCGTCTTTCCGAACCCGGTTCGCGAGACCTTGTACGTTACAGGCAGCGAATTGTATTCTGTTTCCCTGTACACCTTGAATGGTGAAGCCGTGCAGGAGATTCTGTCTCCATCGCGGGAATTCGCTGAGCTTAATGTTTCGGGACATCCACCAGGGATTTACCTATTGCGTCTGTCGTTGACGAGCGGAGCCATGGTTTGGCGACGCGTTGTAATTCAATGATTCTGCCTGAACTCAATAGCAAACGACACACCATAATTCGAATCACATGACTTTGAGCTTTCTTTTCCCTTCCCTGATTGCAATCATGTCGGGTGTGCCATCTGCGCCTGCTCCTGCTCCTGCTCCTGCTTCTGGTGCGGTCATCGACAACTGCGACATCGTCGAGTTCTATGAACGAATGGACCTGAGCTACGGCTCCAAGGTTATTGGTTCGTACGGGGGAGTGGAGGATGCGGGGGGCGTCTTGGTCCCGACAGAGGTGGAAATTGGCAACTACGAGGTTACGGTGCGTCGCATCGATCAAAACTTTTACCAGATTGCTGGGACCAGCATCGTCATTGAAACCAGCTATTGTATGGAGTACGCCGCATATGGTTCAGACGCTATTATGATGGTTGAATCCAATTACGGCTACACGAAGGGCACCATCATTTTTGATTAGTTATCGCGACCACTTGAATGATCACCCCGAATTGGCCTGCTTCCGGTCGTTGGGGTGTGTGAAACAGAGAAATAGCACCATCCAAGTAAAGCGCGTCGATGCAGCCTTCTTCCAAAAATGCGGTTGCAAAGTCATGGAAATTCACCGGGGCTTCGCTTAAGCCAAATAAGACGTTCCCATTTTGATCGACTCCCACACCTGATCGGATGTCCTTGTTCGCAGAGCCCTCCGTGAAAACCGGGTGGATAGTACTATTCATGACAAGCATTGGGCCCGATTGTGTGGCGAATTTGATTGATGTTGGGTTCTCAGTCAACCATTGCTCCGAGGTGATAACCACCGCCTGACCGCTTTGTGATACCGCAAAAACACCGTTGGGCTTCAGGAAAAAGTTGCCGCTGCCTTCATCCGTGTTCAACTCGCAGCGAACCTCGTTCTCCTCAATGAATAGTCCAACGGGGTTTCTATCTACATGGAACATGCCCCCGTTCGTGGCGAACAAGAGTAATTCTCCTTGTTCTAATGCCGTTGAGCTTAAATTAAGTGATCTGTAGCGCTCCCCCTGCTCATTCTTGAAAACCATTTGAATCTGACCCACAGCACCGGCGTCAAGGCGCACAAAACGAACCCCGTGTTCGGAGTACTCCGCAATTTCGTTTTGGGCAGTGCTGCATCCTGTAGCAAGTAGAAAAATGACCAGAATACGGTACATGGTGGTTTTAGGAACAATGTAGAGAAACTTTGGTGCGTAGCATTTGGTGCATGCATTCACCGCACCCGAGAAAGACGTTGCTTGGGACCGTTCAA
>DBBR01000049.1 GCA_002292325.1 Flavobacteriales bacterium UBA979
GGATCGTGCCGCAGGTTGCAAATTTCGCGTCCATAAGAGGTTGTTCCCGGAACGGGAGAGTTCTCGAACCCCTTATTCGCTGACCCTAATGAATTCAAGGCTTTGAAGACATTCCCAACAAACTGACAGCAGAATTTCGGTCGGCGTCCCAATCAGAATTTGTCTCGAAGAGTAAGCGAAGTTTCTGAGGCGCCCCTTACCTCCTGATCTCATGAAGATGCTTGGAAAAATGCAACGAAGATTTTCACTTTTCGAGGGAATCGCTCACCGTAGGCGCGGTATTGTGTATGTCGAAAGGCCGAATACATGACTTTGCAAAGATGCACACGCGCAAGAATACTTACATAACGCACATACATGTCTTTGTGCGGATAGTAAATGTTCCTTCGATAACGAATCGATGGTTGTGGGGTCGCCGCTTCAAACGATTTCGGGGGCAATTTCGCTCCGTTTTCAAACAACGTGCTCAAACACCAAAACCACATAAAATCCACACCATCTTCAAAAAAGCTCTTCTTCAACTCTTCCCAATCGGCCAAGGACCAATTCTGAGTCAACTGATGAAGATCAAAAATCCACATCGCAGATGACCAGTTGCCATCCATATAACCATTCCCCATGATCGTTCGAACCAGAGGAACACCTGACATAGCCCGAATGCCTTTCGCCCAGCCGTCAAGGGTCAATTCAACCGTTGCAGAATTTGAAAGCCAGTCTGTAACCCGGTTTCGAGCAACTAACCCCCCCAATCGCCAATGAAGATCGAATTCAACATCGAGCTTTGTGTGATGAAAGGGTACTGCATGTCTCAATAATCTGTAGCGCTCAGGATTCTGTTCATAACGCATTCGAATCGACGCATCCATCTCAAAACCCGCTGCATACAATGAGTCAATTGCCGCATCAATCTGCTCATACGGCAACCACACATCGATGTCGGACATGGTGCGATTTAAAGGCCGAGCAATTTGGTTTTGAACTGCCAGTCCTTTGATCACGACAGGGGTCATTCCCTGTTCAATCCAATGCGCGAGGAGCGGCTGAATTACGCGTTCGTTCCAGCGGTGTTTCAGCCACCAATACCGCTCCATCTTCGACACGGCTTTGGGAAAAGGAATTTCAATTTTGTGCTGTTTACACCGATCCGATAGAAGCGGAATTAACCGCAATGCCCGACCATCCAAATCGGACACATCCGTTGCCCGCTCCCATTGTTCTAAACACAACTTTGCATTCTCGGAATCAGGAGAAAGAAGTGCTTTGACCAGCACCATCAAATTTTCATCTGAATGATTGGAATGAGTCACTTTGAAGGGATTTACATTTGGCCGCTGCGCATGTGATTGCGAAGGAATTCGAGGTATTTTTGCTTATCCGGTTTTGCCGTCATATTGTTTTCGTGAACCCTGCGTCGAGTGAGCACCTCTTTCACGAAGAGAGGCTCGACACCTCCCCTTAAAGCGGGCGAAATCCAATGCACAAAATCCACATATTGCACATCCTCATCCATGGGGCCGAGATTTTCGATTAACTCGCGCGACAACAACGCATTCGTGCGCCAAAAATGTTTGTGTGATCCTGGGCGTGCTGTATGAGACCTCGGTGAATCCACCTGAAAACTATTGAATTCTTCCATCAGTGTACCAATCGCCCATACCGCCTGACCAGCGCGCTGTTTGTGAGCAATGGCAACCTGTTTTTCCAGTTTGAGGGGCAACCACAAATCATCGCTATCACAAAAAGCAACCGCCCAAACTGCAGGTGAAAGGTCAAGCAATGCAACATTTACTGCACTCGGGGCACCTCCATTCGCTTTGCGAATTGCGCTCCATCGACTATCCATTTTTGCCAATGCCGTGGCAGCTTCGAACGTACCATCGGTGCTTCCATCATCCACAATGACTCCGCGCCATGAAGTATAGGTTTGGGCTTGTATGGAGAGCGCACACTCCTCAATATACTTCACTGCATTGAATGCAGGTATGATGATCAAAACGTGTGACTCACTCATTTGGATTGGCGTTTAGCCCCAATTCGCTCGCGAAGCATGCGCATCAGTTCGATTTTCATCTCCTCCGTCCTATTGCTGTTATTGTGTTCCCCAAACCGACGGATGACGAAGACATCTTCACAGACTATTTCCTCTCCGAAGCGGTCGCGCATGCGGACCGCGAACTCCATATCATCACCCAACTTGTATTCCTCGTTGAACCCATTAACATCAAAAAGAGCAGAACGAGCCACAATCCATCCTGAGGGAACAAGGCACTTGTGAGGACTCTTGCTTATGACATCCCAATTATCCGGCCATTCGAACCCTTCCGCAAGTTCGGGCTGAATCCATGTGGTAGCCCACGAGCGGTTTCGGTCTGCTTTGAGCGCCCCTAATTGAATGCTGTGCTTATCAGGCGGCCACATATCATCTTGGTCCAAAAATGCACACCATGCACTTTCACCTGCCCTCCATCCAACATTTCGAGCCGCAGCAACGCAATTATTGGCCTTCAAGGTGATGAGTTTTCCTCGATTGCCAAACCACCCGGGCAGTTGGTCCTTCAACCATTCTGCTGAACCATCCGTCGAGGCATCATCCACGAAAATCACCTGATGTGGTGGTGTCTCCTGCTGGGCAATATTTTGCAACAAACTGGGCAGAAACTGCATCCCATTGAACACCGGAACCACCACATCATATCGCCACCTCTCAGATTCATCTCGCAAGGATGCCATTGGACGCGGCTTGCCATTCACGTTTGCCGATCGTCTGCGTTGAATCGACTTGGACAAGATGTCCAAAATCCCCAGCGACTTCGAGCTCATGTCCTTGACCGAGTTATTCCCGTGCCAATGGTAATGGAGCATGGTGTTTTCCAAGATGATGAAGGGTTCGGATGCTTCACGAACGCGGTTCCACCAATCAAAATCCTCGCTAAAACGCAAATCCGAATCAAAATGACCAATGCGCTCGAAGACTTCAGGTCGGACCAAAATTGCCCCCAGATGAACGTGACTGATGTGACGTTCGTCATCGAGGTATTTATCAATCGGATCTTCTACGCCTGGGACAATGTGGTATTGGACCCTACCGCCAACGATCTGCAATTCAGGATCCATGCAAGCCTTCGAAATGGAGTGCAACCATTTGTTTTCCGGCCAGGCGTCATCATGATCGCAAAAACCAATCCAATCCACTCCCGCCACTTGGGCAGCATCAATGCCCGCATTGCGAGCTGCAGCTGGCCCTGAATTTCGCTCAAGTGTTATGTGCTTTATTCGTTCTGGTTCATGCGCGGCGAGGGCAGCGATTCGCATTTTTGCTGTGCCATCGTCACTGGCATCATCAACCAGGTAGAGGGTGAACTTAGCGTTGAACCAATTTTGTGAAACCAGACTCTCCCAAGCTCGTTCGAGTTCAGGCCCCGGGTTGTATGCGGGCATAATGACCGCGACCTCCCACAGCTTCGATTCTGCTAGAAGCGGAAAGCGCGTTTGATTCAATTGCAGGATTGAACTCAACCCCCAACGAAAGGTTGGAACTTGATTCAGCAGCGCTCTAAATCGGGCCCAGGATTGTGGCCGATCCTCAGGAAGGTGCATTAAGGTGGTGGGCGCGATGGCGAGCATCGCAGCTGAGGCGCTGATTTTCTCACAAAAAATTGAATCCAATGCCTCATGACTTGAGGGCAGTTCGGGAATGAGTATGCCACGGATGGGCATTTTTCGAGCCAAGGTTCCAATCCGAGTGAGGGACGAAACTGCCTTTGCTCCTTCCGCCGGCAATCGCAATTTATCCTTTAAGTGAGGAAACCAAGACCCTACCGCATCCCAGGTCAACTTGATGGAATCGTACAACGGAAAAACCATGGGATTCTCTCCTGTATCCACCAAGATGTAATCATCTCCTTGAGCAGAAAATCCAGACTCCAGCAGCGAAACAACGGTCGTGGACTTTCCTGACCCGCTGGGCCCAGGAATCAGCCAAGATGACGAGCCATCAGGTGATACGGCCGCAGCATGCATGAGCTGGAGTGTGGTGTTTCGCGTACCCCAGTGAAGCAAAACACGGAAAGGAAACGTGTCTTCCCACCACGGCAATTTTTCTGGATCTGCCACCCAAAAAAGCCCATGCCCATCACGGTGTGCATGGATTAGCTTATGCCATGGTTGAAACCGCAAATCAAAGTCCACTGCTTCTCCATTCATATCCAACGGCACACCGGCCTCGGTAAATTGTCCACCGATCCAATTGGGAGCTACCAGCGGCTCTTGCAATGCCCGATTGCTCGAAGCATGCAAAATAAGATCCGGAGCGTGATCGTCTACCGGAGCAGCCCAATGAGAAATAGCCGGAGCGATTCGTTTCCACAACTGGGTGCAACTGCATCGCACTTCAACCCGAAAACCGCTCCAGTCAGCCTTTAAAATCTGCAGTTGCGGTGACTTGCTTTCCGCTGCTGAAAAAACAGACAGCGAACGGTCAAAGAAGGCATCAAATTCGAGCCGTTTCATGCCGAATCTTCATCTGAACCTGAACGTTCCGGCAACGAAGACTCCTCATTCTCCTGCTCAGGCCAACCCTCATCATCCACTTCATGGATAATGTCAAGTGCCAACAAATCCTGCATATCGCCGAAGGTTAGCAGTTCAGAAGGAATCCGCTTTTCGAGCATAAAATCCGGCTTTCTTCGATCCATTTGACCGGAATACTCCAGAATCAATTCTTCCTTCAGCATCATCTCCCAAACTTTCTGAGTTTGTTCAATTTCAGCCGGATCGGGATTACATCGATCGATCCACTCCAGCTTTCCGCGGGATGCATCGTCAAATGGCATCGCATCTAATAATTCTACAATTCCGCCACGAACACTGTAGTACAGGCCTTTTTCAAGATGCGCCACGACCAATTCCTCTTCAAAACGATCTGCAACCACTTTTTTACTCCACTGATAGAACATTGTACAAGTTTTTACACCTTAAAGATACAAAAACAATCCTATCATAATGTTATACTATTTTGATATGTTAATTATGTATTTTAGACTAAATTACAAGAGCGCTGACTCGATCCTAATCATCCGCTCTACCGAATCCTTCTTTCAACCCAATCCACCGTGGAATACCCCCACTCGTATTGTCACAAATTCCAGATTGCAGCGAGTCGTTCATGGCCTAAACGGCTGGTAATTGCTCGATAATGTGACGCTAAGAATGCATGAGCTGCATCACGTTGCTCAGGTGTTAATCCCTGTTCGGATGACTTTGAATCGTGCATGAGCAAGTCAAAGTCCCCTTGAATGCTCCGGATCCCTGCCCAACGATGGAAGTCATCGAGGTACAATTGACCCTCCGGACCGAACAACTCTTCGAATACCAGCTCATAAACATCCGGAAGGCACTCATTCAAAGTCTCCACTGCCTGCGCATAATTGCCATGCTTAGACCAACCTTGAATCGTTCCGTTTTGGCAAAATTCAGCTAATTCCATCTTCCCTCTCTGCTCTTCATTTCGCTTGACATGCTTCATAGCCGATTCGAGTCGAGCGAGAGGGTCTCGCCACATCACAAACGGACGCACTTCAAAGTCAGCTCGCAATTCCAGCAGCAAATGCTCCAACTGAGGAATCGAGAGGCAGAGGTAGGTGGGGGTTATATCACCCACCACCAATCCCCTTGGATTTACTGCACTCGGCTTGGACCACTGAAAAAAAGCTTGATTCAACGCTCCGGATTGGGCAAACTTGCGCAAGAGAGGCCCTCGCTTTCGTCCCAATGGCCAATGGTAATCCAACGCATCAAAACCTTGCGCTTGCGCATTGCTCAAGATCTGTCCGCACCTTCTGGCACTCCACCATCTCCTCGCTTCAAATAGACGCGGTTTTCGTTGGTAACCGCTTCCCGCCAAGTCAAATTCTTTCGTGAAATTGCGGTCAAAAGCTGTGTCCGGATGTCGGCTTAAATGATTATGCATCCAAGTAGTTCCGGACTTTTGCACTCCCAATCCGAGCAAAAATATAGGCTTCTGTCCCATGCTTAAATGTAAGAGATTGTAGCTTCTCTTCACCCAAAGAAGAATTTGACCGCAACTTTGAAACATTAATCCGCAAGGGGCCAACGCTAAAAAACGGGAGACCGCATTGCTGCAATCTCCCG
>DBBR01000021.1 GCA_002292325.1 Flavobacteriales bacterium UBA979
AGCGTTTCCCTCTCCAGTGACGGGAGCACCGTGGCCATCGGAGCCAATTATAACGACGCAGCTGGATCAAATGCCGGGCACGTGCGGATTTATCAAATTTCAGCGGAGCCCTTGTTAGTTGACATTGAGTTGGGTGCTGATGTGACTGATGCGGAAAACGTTGCGGCTGCTGGAGCAGTTATGAATACAGGGGATCAGACCATCGCCGGTGTGAAGACCTTCTCAACTACCATCTCTGGCAGCATTAATGGCAACGCAGCCACTGTTACCAACGGCGTATACACTTCAGGGGATCAGACCATCGCCGGTGAAAAGATATTCTCGGGCAATGTCGGCATTGGCACGACCGCGCCGAGTTACAATTTGCATGTAGCTGGCGATGGGCGTTTCTCCGATGGGCTCACCGTTTCTAATGTGGCTGCTGACAGCTACACAAAGTATTTGTTTTTTGGCAGCGATACTGGTGTTTCATCCAATATACCATACATACAGGGTGGCGGGACGGGCACAGGCTATGCTATGGCTTTAAATCCGAATGGAGGCGATGTCGGCATAGGCACGACTGCGCCAAGTTATAAGTTAGATGTAAATGGAGATGGACACTACACTGGTGGACTGAATGTCGATGGCTACGTTGGCATTGGCACGACGTCTTCGAGTTATCCGTTGCATATAACTTCTAGTGGTCCTTCAACGTCTACACACGCACACTTCGGCATTTACAATTCTCCAGCTTCATACATGGACCCTGGCGAGTATAATAGAATTGGAATTGGCTGGACCAATGGATATTATACCAATACCTATGTTGCTTTAAAGGTTGATTATGGTATTTGGGCTTCCACAGTTACAACCACTTCCGACGAAAGGGTGAAAGACATTACAGGAATCAGTAATTCTGAGGAGGATTTATCAACCTTATCTTCTATCGAAATTACAGATTACAAAATGAAGGATGTCGTTAAGTATGGCAACCAAACAGCCAAAAAAGTCATTGCTCAGCAATTAACGAGCGTGTATCCTCAAGCCGTTTCGTTACAAACAGGAGTGATTCCCAATATTTACAAAGTAGCGGAGATTAAGGAAGGGTATGTTGCCCTGCAAACAGATTTGAAAAAAGGCGATCGGGTGAAATTAATTTTCATCGAAAATGAGCAAGAACCAGAGGAAATAGTTGAAGTGTTGGATGCTGATCAGCGTGGCTTTACAATAGAAAACAAAAAGAACGGAAAAGTCTTTGTCTATGGTCAAGAAGTCGATGACTTTCATGTGGTAGACTACTCTGCAGTATCGATGTTGAATGTTTCGGCTACACAGGAGCTGTATAAGCTCATCCAAGAGCAGGAGGCGATCATCGCCGCTCAGCAGCAAGAATTGACCACTCAGCAGCAGATAAGCGATGCACGTTACGAAGCTGTTGTCGCGCGCTTGAACGCATTGGAGTCCATGGGGTCGAAGGTTTCAAACGACCAATAATGAGGCATCTTCTTTTGCTTTTCGTGGCGTGCTTGTTGGCGCCTTCGTTGTGGTCACAAAAGGGCCTTTTCATCGCATCGGGTGCCACCTTGTCTTTGGATCAGCTGGGAGATGCTGATGGCTTTTCGGACATCGTTGTTGTGCAAGGTGATGTGATCATTGAAGGCACGCTCGCTTTGCCTGCTACGGCGAATGACGCGGTGGAATACCAAGGCGGCATGGACGTCAATGGCGCAGGTGCTGTTACAGGATTGAAGTCCTTCCACTTCTCCGGCACAGCCACTGGTCAAAGCGTTTCGGATTTGACGGCCGACCGATTGAGGATCACGAAAACGGGTGGAACATGGTCACCCACCAATGTCCATGTGGAACCCACAGGTTCCGTATGGCTTGAAAATTCCGTTGCCATTGCCGTTGGAGGAAGCGGTTCCCTTACCATGAACTCCGATGCAACCGGCACTGCTTTTATCGGTTCACTGGGCGGTTCAGTCACCACGGGTGGAATCACATTTGAACGGTATTGTCCGCCGGACGCTGGCGGTCCTTCCTGGCTTTCAGTAGGCAATTGGGTGAAGGACGTCACCGTAGCCGATTGGGAGGATGATATGACGGGCCCCTTCACCCTGATTTTCAAATTTGACGAGACGCACGCGGTTAATAGTTCTGCTTCTGATGGCGCCAACGCTTGGAGCCTGGTGAGTGGTGCCACGGCTTTGGAGGATTCAGATTATGGCTACTATGTCTACCAGTCCAGCAATGAATCACCTACCTTGACCGCAACGGGTGGGTTCAACAACAGCAACCAAACCATCGGATTGACCTTGTCAACAGGTCCCACACAAGGTGGCGGCTGGCACTTGTTGACCAACCCCTTTCCTTGCGCAATTGACGGTGCTGAATTCGTGGCCGATAACGCTACGATCAGTGCTTACCAGATGTACAACAATGCCAACAACTTGTTCACGATTTCGTCGGGCGAAGGAAGCCTAAAGTCTCCTGAAGCCATTGACATAGGGCAGTCGTTTTGGGTACAAGTCAGCAGTGCTGGAAACATTGTATTTAACACGGACATCCTCACCAATGGAGTGAACAGTTTCCTGCGCGAAACAGACCCCTTGGACCAAGGTGGATTCACGGTACAGGTGATGAATGAATCCGGAGGCTTTGGTGCGACGGGCGTTCGTTTTCACGAGCTCGGCACGTCGTCATTTGAAATGGAATTGGATGCGATTTTCAAGCCATCCGGCAGTGCCAATGTTCCTCAACTGCATTCAGTCAGTGACGATGGGGTGGCGCTTGTAGTGAACTCCACGGGTTCTCTTACAAGTTCGGCTTCGATGCCGTTGGAGCTGTATAGCGGATTGGATGGCAGCGTCTCGTTGGCATTGGATCCGCTGACCACAATCCCCGAAGGGATGTGCGTCCATCTGGAAGATATGGAAACCGGAGAGATTGCAACGCTGGGCATGGAGTCCTTGGATGTGGCTTTGGAGCCATCGGCGTGGTATTCCGATCGGTTCATGCTGCACTTCTATCCGGCACCTGTTTTCCAGGCGATTTCAAGCTACTGTGCTCCGGGCGTATCCTGGGAGGGGAGCAATGCTGAGTTGTGGAATGTTGATTGGTTTTCAATCGAAGATGGCGCCTCCGGCAGCGGCAATTTGGACGAGCTCGGTCCTGGCGTTTATGAGCTCACGGCCACGCTGCTGGGAGAAGGGTGTTTTTCGGTTTCGACCGTGGAAGTTCCCGACCTCACATGCCTCGGCGACTTCGATCAAAATGAGCAGCGCGGAACGACTGATTTGCTGATCCTACTGGCGAGCATCAACGCATACAGCGATGCCTTCAGCCCGTGGCAAACCGTTTCGACGGATTGCGATTGCGATGGCAGCACAGGGATTTCGGATTTGCTGCTTTTCTTGCCTGTTTTTGGGTTGAATTGCGACTGATGACGCGAGATTCACTTGCAGTCCTTTCCGCTGACACAAGTTTGAAAGAGGAAACAAAAGGGGCGCAAAAATTATCAAGTTTCGCAGGGCCTGGAATCATTGGGGGTCAAAGGGGGTGTCTACACTCCCCCCGGCTCCACCAGAAGGAATGTGGAAAACAAGCCCGTGAGCCCAGGGTTCATGGGCTTTTTTGTGCCGTAAATTGCAGCAGAATCAGGCCTTTTGAGGCATTTAGGCACATCCCATGAAATAAGGGATTCAAACGTCATGAAGCATCTTGAAGGTGCTAAATGAGGTGCCAATAATGATCTCTTCATCTGCGGATCGGAGTTCATGGCATACTTCCGAGTATTTTGAACTTCTCCGCTCATC
>DBBR01000080.1:0-1475 GCA_002292325.1 Flavobacteriales bacterium UBA979
TTGGGTGGACTTTCGTTGGCACCTTTGATGCCTTGGGCAGCCCATGCACAATCGCGTGCGTCGGTGCAAACCAATTGCGTCTTGATTCCTGCTGAAACCCCGGGTCCATTTCCCCTTGACCTTACCTCGAATGAATTTTATTTTCGTCAGGATATCCGAGAAGACCGCGTTGGGGTGCGTCTGAGGCAGAAGGTGAGAATCATTGGCTTGGAGAATTGTGCGCCCATGCCCAATGTGCGCGTGAACGTATGGCATTGCGACCGGGACGGAAGCTACTCGGGCTACAACAGCGAGGAGGGGTTGACGTATTGCCGCGGCTACCAAATCACGGATCAAAATGGGGAATGTGAATTCATTACGATCGTGCCCGGATGGTATCCCGGCCGGGTGACCCATGTGCATTTTCAAGTTCACGTTAGCAGCCAATACAGTGCGGTGTCCCAATGGACGTGGCCGCATGAGGCCGTGGTTCAGGCGGTCGTCGATCATGCCGATCTCTACCCAGAAGGTCCCGACCCGCTGAGTCCAGACCAGGATGGTGTGTTTGCAGATGGGTACCAATTGCAGATGGCCTCCCTTGAATGGGATGCGACGAATGAAGAATATGTGAGTGAATTTGAAGCCACAGTGCAAGGGGAGGGCACCGTGGGTGTGGGCTACGAAGAAATGCGCACCGCTTCCGTGATGGCCGTCGGTCAGCCCTATCCCAATCCGGCGGCATGGGAAGCAAAACTGCCCATCGAACTCATGGTGCCGGCGGAGCTGTCTTGGTCTTTATGGAGTGCATCGGGCGCTCAAGTCGCGGGACAATCCCTTGGCTCGGTTGGGCCGGGTTCACACACCCTTCTCGTGGGATTGAATGACCTCGAAGTTGCTGCCGGTTCGTATGTGATTCAAGTAGAGGCGATGACCGTAAACGGTCGGTTCACCATGACCCGTCACCTCAGCTCGGTGAAGTAATTGATTCAGAGGGATTGTAACCCTCAAGCCGCTAGGTCCGTTTAATGAGGTATGCCCGCATTCCAGCGCATACAGTATGTCTTAGAAGCCTTGAGATGGGCCTTGTTTTCGGAACAAGATCCCATTCAGGCGCGCATTGATGCGTGCAAATCAGAAGTGTACGAATGTGTACGCAAGGCCCGTGATGCCCGGCAGATCAGTCAGCGCAAGACGCTGCGCGAGCAGGCGAGAATCGAGTTGAAGCAAATTCAGGAGCTTGAAACCGAACGCTTGCGCCTTTTCTGGCACAGTTTAATCGGATTGAGCATTTGTTTTGGGTTGATTCTTTGGATTGCCCTCTTGGCAGTGGTCTAAGACTTAATTCGATCGAACAGCCTTCGTGTTGTACCAATACTGCACCTTGCCGTCTTCGATGTAGTACCATTCATGGTACCAAGCTTGCTCTACAAGCACGCTGTCTTTGGAACTATTGACTTCAAACCCCGCCTGCACCCAATCACCGGGTTTCTCGGTAT
>DBBR01000080.1:1518-1790 GCA_002292325.1 Flavobacteriales bacterium UBA979
ATGTACTGGGCGCCATCATACCATTCAAATGTGGCCGTATCACTGAAAAAAGTAGCGAGTTGTTCCATGTCCATATTGGCCCATGCCTTGTCGATGTCCTTGACAAGGTCAACGGAGGCTTCAGATCCAAAATAAACAGGCCCACCCTCTGGAGAAAATCCACTGGAAGTTGCAAGCGTATTTTCTTCTGCAGGTGCTTGGCAACCTGTGGCAATTAATAATCCAACGACAACGAGACCGACAATTGATTTGAATGACATGACTGTAAGTTT
>DBBR01000080.1:1858-6297 GCA_002292325.1 Flavobacteriales bacterium UBA979
TACTTTTGCTTCATGAAGCGACAGATCGGTACGGATCCAATTCCTTCTTTGACAATCTCGGAGATAACAGCTCAGGTAAAACATCCATATTTTTCATTCAGCTGTGCAGCGGTTCTTTTTGGGATCGCTCTCTCGGCTTTTAACTCGCTTGACACCATGGATTCTACTTCTGACTCGACGGCCGTTGCGGCTCAATACGTGCACCACCCTGCCGACTCGCGGGGACACGCGAACCACGGCTGGCTCGACACCTATCACTCGTTTAGTTTTGCGAATTGGCACAACCCTGAGCGCATGCATTTTGGCGCCTTGCGGGTGCTCAATGACGATTATGTTGCCGGAGGGGGCGGGTTCGGCACCCATCCGCACGACAACATGGAGATTGTGAGCATTCCGTTGGAAGGCAACTTGGAGCACCAAGACAACATGGGAAATCAAGCGGTCATCCGAAGCGGCGACGTGCAGATCATGTCGGCAGGAACGGGTGTGATGCACTCTGAAAAAAACCAGAGTGCCTCCGATGCGGTGCGCTTTTTGCAAATCTGGGTCTACCCGAACGAGCGCGACTTGCAGCCGCGTTACGACCAAGAATCATTCGACCGCAGCGCTGAGCGCAATACCCTGCTCCCGGTGGTGAGTCCCGATGGGGCACAAGGCGTTCAGATGCACCAAAGTGCGTGGTTTCATTTGGGGTCATGGGACCAAGGCCACAACGAATCCTATCGTTTGCACGGTGCCAATCAAGGAGTGTATGCGTTTGTGTTGGAGGGAACGGTTGAGATCGATGGTCGCCCCTTGAATCGCCGCGACGGTATGGGCGTATGGGACACTGAGTCCATTGCCATCTCCGCGAGTGAGAATGCGCGCTTCCTTCTGATGGAGGTGCCCATGGAGTGGTGATGGTCTCAAACTGAGTGGTTGCGTTCGTGACGTAAATCACTTAATTTAACGGGATGATTGCTCATTTTTTCACTCGAACCATCGCGCTCTGCGCATTGCTTATGCTGGGTTCATTCGCAGGTGCCCAAAGCCCCGTATCACTGCTCGACGATGTGCCTTTGGGCACGGATGCTCCTCCGTTTGCCTCCATTGCAAACAGCCAANNCGACGGATTCTCCGCTTCCTACGAACGTTTGGTGGCAGAACTTCACGCTCAATGCAGGAACCGGGATTGCCAATGCACTTCCTTACATCGTGAAGTGTTCGACCAACGGATTGAGCGGTTGCATGCCGGGCAAAACAACCGGTTCGACGTATGTGATTTCATCGTTTGTATCCAATTGGACTTTAGGAGCCGAAGAACCCCTTAACGCGCACAAAGTAATCGACTACGATCCCCTGTCGGTCCGCGTGGAATGGACTGCAGCTGGGGGAGGCAGCATGATGTCCCCCGTGGTGCGTGGAATGCCCTATTTGACGTCCGTTTACGACAACCTGACCCCGCAGATATCGACCATCCATGCGCTCTTGAGTGTCAATGGAACCAACGTCAACGCGACGATGACCGGCGATCGATTTGAGTTGGCGTTGAACAACGGCCAAACGTGGATTCTTTATACCTCCGAAGTGACCACTTTCATCATTGCGAACAACACGCTCACGGCAACGACCCCCATGACGGGTTCGATGCGCATTGCGATTTTGGAAGGATCTGGAGCATCAGCTAACGAAGATTTGCTGGATGCGCATGCAGATGCATGCCCGACGGCGGCAGTGGTTTCGGCTTCTGCTACCGGTGATGTGGGAGAATTGGTCTTTGATTGGCAGGTGGTCAGCATGACCGGAGGCGAGCCAGGAATTCCACTGCTGTGCGCATTGCCCCATCACGTTCCTGTATTGGAAGAGTCGGTGGAAGCATCGGCTGTGTATCCCACCATCAAAGGTGATATGCATCCGGTGTCGGCGACGACTTGGCACATGTACGAGCCGTTGACGACGATTGGTTTTGAGTCGCCTGAAGGCATTGCCCCGTCATTGGAACAAGACGTGCTTGATGCTTTGACTTCCGATGTCAACTGGCCCATTACGGCCGGTGACACTTATTTCGGCGGCAAGCAACTCGCGGCTGTAGGACGCATGGCGGTCATCGCCGATGAGCTCAACGAGACGGCCTTGGCGCAGAGCTACCGGTCCACCTTGGCGGCTTCGCTGCACCCTTGGCTGAATGAGACCAACAGCGATCCGCTGCGCTACGATGAAACGTGGGGCGGTGTGATTTCTTCATCGGGCGGAAGCTTCGGTCAAGGCTTGTACAACGATCACCATTTTCACTACGGATACTTCTTGTATGCTGCTGCAGCGATGGCTAAGGGCGATCCGGCTTGGCAAGCAGAATGGGGCGACGAGGTCATGCATCTGGTGCGCAACCTCGCTAATCCGGCCCCATCTGATCCGCACTACACGTACTTGCGCAACAAAGATTGGTTTGTGGGGCATTCGTGGGCATCGGGATTGTACGAATTTGGCGATGGCCGCAACCAAGAAAGCTCGTCTGAAGCAGTAAACGCGTGGTACAGCTTATACCTGTATGGGTTGGCAGTTGAGGATGCCCGCATCCGAGATCTGGGCCGGCTTATGCTAGCGACGGAGATTCGATCGACCCAGAAATATTGGCAAGTGGATTCCAGCGATGGCATTTACGACGAGCCGTATGCATCCAACAAGGTGGTCGGTGTGCTGTGGAGCACCAAGGTCGACTACGGTACCTTCTTCGGAGCGAATACGGAATTCATTCATTGCATTCAAATGTTGCCATTCACGCCCATAACGGAAGAACTGCTTGAGCCGGCGTGGATTGATGAGGAATACCCCGTGCTCGAAACGGCATTGGACAATCCCAGTATCGGACAAGGTTGGAGGGGATTCATCTACATGGCACATGCCGTTATAGATCCGGCGGCAGCATGGAATGAATGCCAAACGCTGAATGGATACGACGATGGGAATACGAAGACGAATACGCTGTATTGGTTGGCAACACGGCCCGGGATTGAGGAGGCACTGGACGGCACGGGTGGTGGTGGCGGCGGTGGCACGGACGTGGAGGGCGTCGTCTTCGAGGTCGATATGTCACAGGAGACTTTGCAGGGAACGGTATTTGTCACAGGTGGCAGCATCGATGGATGGTGCGGAACGTGCATCCCGATGGCTGACAGCGACGGCGATGGAGTCTACACCGCTACGTTGGATTTGGCACCGGGTCCCATCGAATACAAATTTGTAAACGGAAATTGGGCGCACGGTGAAGTATTTGACCCCACATCGGACGCAGCGTGCACGCTGACTACCGGCGAATTCACCAACCGTTATTTTGTGGTTCCATCAAGTGGCAATGCAGAAATCGGTACCGTGTGCTTCAATAGTTGTGATGCATGTGAGGGAGGGAATGGCGGCGGTGGCGAAGATTGCGTGAGCGACACCAACAACAACGGCATTTGCGACGATGAGGACACCCCGGGGTGTACCTATCCGCTCGCCCCGAATTTTGACGCGACCGCAACCATGGACGACGGAAGTTGCGAGTGGACGGCGGAACCTGACTGCTTGGGCGACCTCAATAACGATGGTCAGGTTACCGTGACGGATTTGTTGGAATTACTCGGCGTGTTTGGGTCAGGGTGCGAATAAGTACATCCTGAGTCCATGCTTTTTCGTCATTTTGGGATGAAATAGGCCGTTTTTTCTTCGTTTATGAAGGTTTTTGTATCGTTTTTGCATGGTTTTTGGCCATTTTATGTCATTTCAATATTTGTCTCTATGGGCAGCTTAGGCTCATTGTAATGCCAATAATGCGAGGAGATGCTTACCTTCCAGCTATGCGAATTCTTCTCCTTCTTTCCTTTGTCATCGTCTCTTCCTGCTCTGCCTATGCGCAGAAGGTGTTTGCTGTAGATTACGCTTCTCAAGCTGACGTTCAGTTGTTCGTGGTGGATTACGCTTCGCAGGCGGATCTTTGCGTTTTTAAGGTGGACTATGCGTCGCAAGCGAGCGGAAATGAGGGCCAGTGGTTTTGGGTGGATTATGCATCTCAAGCCGATAAGAAGGTATTCTTCGTGGACTACGCATCACAGGCCGACCTCAAGATCTTTTTTGTAGATTATGCTTCGCAGGCCAAATGGCGAAGCCAGCAGAAGAAGCATTTGATGTACTGATGAGGTGAAAAGGATGAGGGCTGTTTCGGGTGATTTTTAGTCACTTTCTGTGTTTTTCTTGCAAAAAAGGTCACTTTTTGCTCACTTTTCGCTCACTTTTCGCCTTTTTATGTAGTTTTTTTTTGGGGCTTTCGCGTGTGCAGCGGATGGTGGTAATTCATGGACAGGTGTCTCAATCACTTAAGGTATCTTTCGCATAATTAATTCAACTTACAAATGAAGTATTTACTTTTTTCAATGCCATTTTTGGTGCTCGCAGGCTGCGCCACAAATGCCAACAATGCGGTC
>DBBR01000010.1 GCA_002292325.1 Flavobacteriales bacterium UBA979
GCGAGGATGGCGTGCATCTCGACTTCATGGTCGCCCGGTTTGCCCAAAATCTCCACCACCCGTCCCGACGGGGCATCACTCGGATCGTCCCAACTCACCATCTCGATGATGACCTTCTGGCCATTTTCAGCGCCCTTCAAATGCTGCGCTCCGATAAAGAAGTTAGTGTGGAGCCGTTGGTCCGAAGGATAGCCAAACGCATAATCACGGACTTTTTCCAGCACCACCACGTATTGCTTGCGCTGTCGCTCGACGATTCGCGCTACCCGTGGCGTGTGCTTCCGACCACGCCGCAACCAATCCACTTCCACCGTATCTCCCCAAAACGCCGTGCCCGTGTAACCCTTCGGAATCGAAATTTCATTCCCATCGGGCATCATCACAAAACCACGGCCATGCCGCGTCACCTGAATCGTGCCAATTACCTGCTCCTCTTGTTGCATCTCTGCCAAAACAAATTTGCCGCGGCCGATGGATTCCAACCGACCGTCGCGCCCCATTTCCTCGAGCATCACCGAAATCTTGCGGCGCATGTCATGGTTCAAAACCCCCAACGTGCTGGCCACCTGTTTGTGGTTGAGCGGCTTGTTGGGCTGGCGTTTGAAAACCTCTAAAATTTCCTTCCTGAGCTGTTTGGGCGGGGTGCGTGATGCCATATGCGACAAAGATGCCATGAATCCACACGCATTTGCGACCTTTGCAACCGCATGTCTACACGCACTTATCAACGTTGGGCGCCCGAGCATTGGGAAGAATACGCCGTCATCGACTCAGGAGACCGTTCGCGACTCGAGCGATTTGGTCCGCTTTTATTGGACCGCCCTGACCCATCAGCCGTCTGGTCGCGGGGCCTTGACTTTGCTGCTTGGGATAAGGCCAATGCCCGATTTGAACCTACTGGCATGACCAAAGGAAATTGGGTGCCGATGGAATCCGTTCCCGAAGGATGGAACATCACGTACCGCTCTCCACGGTTGGATTTGACATTCCAACTGGAGATGACGCGATTCAAACATGTCGGGATCTTTCCAGAACAAGCCGTCAATTGGGAGTTCATTGCCGAGCACCTGAAGCCGGAGGATAAATTCCTCAACCTCTTTGCATACACCGGCGGAGCTTCACTCGCGGCCCGCGCTGCCGGGGCCGAAGTGACCCATGTGGATGCCATTCGCCAAGTCGTGGATTGGACGCGCATCAACATGGAATTGAGCGGCCTCGATGGCATCCGTTGGGTTGTGGAAGACGCCTTAAAATTCGCCCAACGCGAGCAACGACGAGGCAATAAGTACCGCGGGATTGTGCTTGATCCCCCCACATGGGGATTGGGGCCGAAAGGTCAAAAGTGGCGCCTTGAAGACCAACTACTCAACCTCTGTGAAACCGTGGCTGCCTTGGTTGAGCCGGGCGGTTTCATCATCATGAATACCTACAGTGGCATCGCACCCTCCGCCCTCGAGACGGTGTGGGACCGCATCCTGCCCTCTGCCAAGAGCGAGGCCGGCGAACTTTGCTTGCGTGGAGAAGATGGTCATTGGATCCCCACGGGCAGCCTCATCCGAATCACCACCCAACCATGAGCCAATCCTCTGACTCCCCCATGCTCGGCCTCCGATTGCCGACGGACCCACGCTGGGTCGCACTTGTTGAAACGAACATTTCTGAGATCCTCACAGACCACGCTTGGTGCGAGCAAAAAGCGGCATCCAACGCCATTTCCATCATTGCCCGCTTCCCCGAACACCTCGAATTGGTGGAAGAAATGACGCGCATAGCGCAGGAAGAAATCGAACACTTTGGAATGGTCGTTGAACGCATCAAGGCGCGCGGATACGAACTCGGTCCGGAACGCAAAGACGACTACGTCGGCGAGGTGTTGAAGTTCATTCGCCGCAAATGCAGCCGCGAAGAACAACTCGTGGACCGGCTGCTCTTTGCCGCGATGATCGAAGCGCGCTCATGCGAGCGATTCAAAATGCTTTCCGAAAAAATCAGCGATCCTGAATTGGCCGAATTCTACCGCGAATTGATGGTGTCCGAGGCCGGACATTACACCACTTTCATTGGCTTTGCGCGCAAGTACGGCACCGGCGTCGACGTCGAGTCCCGTTGGCAAGCCTACCTCGATTACGAGGCCTCCATCATGGCCAATTACAGCAAGAAGGAAACGATGCACGGCTAGGGTGCGCGTGAGGGGCGTATTTTCGCCAAAACAGTGCAGCGCTACCTCGATCGTCGCAAGTTGGATGTACCGCAAATGATGCTCGATTCCTTGCCCGCAGACTATCCCGTAGTCGCCTATCCAACCTGGTGTTTGGTGGGGCGTGACGGACGCATCATTGACCGCAACATAGGATACTCAGAAGACACCGGAGCGTTTCTCGACTCACTCGTCAGCGCGAATTTGTAAGAAAAAAGAGAGGCGCGGGCCTCCCTTTTTGTGTTAGTCAACCGAAGCGGTCTGAGGGACTTGACGCCATTCTTCAAGCTTACGCTCAGCGGGCTCTTGTCGCCATCGAAGAAGGTATACGTTCGGATCCATTTGGGTTTCAACAACCCACACCTCCCTGTGTTTATTGAGGAACGGCGTAAGAAACTTGTGAGCAGAATTGTATCCCATATTGTCCAGGATTATGAAATCCGGATCGGTCGAGACCAGATGCTCCAACATGCGCAGGGAGTCCATCGTGAACGGAAAACTAGCCGTGCGCGCATTCGAGTGGTGATGGAAAATCATGGGTTTGCGGCAAACCACCTTGGCGTCGTCCATACGCATGGCCTTGACGCTGTCCGCGAGGTTGAGGTAGGATTTGTACCCCGCATTAAAAGGAGTGATTGCATTAACTCGGTATAGGTCCATTTTGGATTTCATGAAGAACCCTGCGATTAAGAAGATAAACACGAAACCGGTCACCGGCGTGACATTCAATTTTTTGAAGAACCACGACGAAAGGGTCAATGCTCCGCTGATGCCGCCGATGTACAAGACCGGAGCCAACGGCCATACGTAACGCGTTTGGTTTCCGCCATGCCACAACAGCAAAACCACTCCTGTAGCAGCCAAGAATAACATCAACACTCTGCCCGGGGGGCCTAATACGAAAAGGCCAAACAAGATCAGCGCAAGTGCAAGGCCACCGGTGATCCAGACCCAATTTTCTCGGGCCTTTGGATACTGCCCTGGAACTGTTACGTCCAAGGTTCCCTTAAAAATAGTGTCGTAAGCGTTGGTCGTGATCTTTTCCTTCCAATCGGCCCAAGTAGTTACTTGACCATCATCTGGATTCCAATTGTTCTTCTTGAAGATGGTTTCCGCATATCGCCCCTCGAGTCCGAGTGCCTTGTTCCGTGCCGACCAAGGGTAGGTGAGCAGAATGAATCCCACCAGCATCGCAAGTGCCGGTTTCCATTGCTTTCGAAACAAAAAATGAACGAGGAAGGCGGCAAGCGCGGCGACTCCGATTCCACGGATGAGGAATGATATCGATACCACAAGGACCGTAGCATAAAACCACGGCGACCTCCAAAATGCGTCCGGCCTTTGAATTTTGGTGTAGGTCCAAAGAGCGAACATCGTGAAAAACATGAATGACATCTCCGACATGAGCTGCGTTCCAAAGTGCCACATGCCCCCGTTCATGAGCAGCAAAGCAGCGACGACAAACGCGGCCGATCGACTTTTGACTGCTCCTTTCACCCAATGCCAAACCAGCAGTACGGTTCCAAGGAAGAAACCTAAATTAACCCATTTGAACAAAAAAATGTTGTTACCAAACAACCAGCGCTCGATGAGCAAAATGGTAGGATATCCTGGTGGAAACCAATTGGACGGCTTGAACTCACCGCTGATTGACGTCCCGTAGCCATTTCCTTCCCACATATTTTGCATCAAGTGCAAGTAGTAGTAGTTGTCGCCATTGGGATTGAGGTCCTTCATGAACATGTGCTTTCCAAGCAAATACCAGGAAACACCGATCACCAACAAAGCAATCGCATCCAGAAGGAACGCAGAACGAGTCATCCTTTTCATTTTAACAGGGATCAGTATCTAGCTGTTTCAAACAAGCCCAAGGCGTGAAGGCGGTAGAGCAGAGATTCGCGAATAACGCCTAATCCATAGATCGCGCTGCGAGTCATGTTGATGGAAGATGCCTCTTTAAAGTATTTCGTCGGGCAGGTCACCTCGCCAATCTCAAAGCCGGCTTTAAAAATCTGGCACAGCATCTGGTTGTCAAAAACGAAATCATCCGAGTTTTTTTCAAACCGAATGCCCTCCAAAACCTCTTTTGAAAATGCGCGGTAACCGGTGTGGTACTCCGAGAGCTTTTGATTTATCAGCACATTCTGAAACAAGGTCAAAATTCGATTGGAGACGTACTTGATCAAGGGCATGCCGCCCTTCATCGCTCCCTTGCCGAGAATGCGCGAGCCTAACACCACAGGGTAAACACCGTTCGCAATGATGTACGCCATGGACTCAATCAATTTGGGGGAATACTGGTAGTCCGGATGCACCATGATGGCGATGTCTGCGCCGACTTCCAACGCTTTTTTGTAACAGCTTTTTTGGTTGCCGCCATATCCCTTATTCGAATCGTGGCGAATCACATGCTCAACACCAAGTTCACGCGCCAGTTGGGCCGTATTATCGTTGCTGCAGTCATCGACAAGAATGACCTCGTCTACCACTTCCCTTGGAATTTCTCGAAGCGTTCTTTGAAGGGTTTGCGCCGCGTTGTACGCCGGCATTACCACAACAACTTTCTGATTTCGTATCATTTTCCTCGTTTTGTCAAGGCATACGGAGGTAGTTACTGTTTTGTTTCATTTGTCATCTTCAAAGGCTATCCAATTTGTACGGGATGGTAGAGCGCGATTGGAGAAGTTTGGGAAATTGACACTCGATCGTCCGGACCCTTCTGTGGTCTGGTCGCGCGGGCGCAACAACCTCGAATGGCGCGACGCCGATTCCCGTTTTGAACCCACGAGTCGCACCAAGGGCAATTGGAGCCCCGCTGAAATTCGGCCCAAAGGTTGGCAAATCAATTACAAATCGCCGAAGCTGCAACTCCGCTTCCATTTGGAGATGACCAGCTTCAAGCACGTGGG
>DBBR01000030.1 GCA_002292325.1 Flavobacteriales bacterium UBA979
GTATGCACGATTCAGTCTCAAGGGATCAAAATCGTTCGTTCCCATTTTGGAATTGGAGATTCGTGCGGACGGATCATTTGTTTCAGCACAGATCCATTCTGCTCTCCAGAAAGACAACGGAGGTCCTCGGCCGGATGCTGGAGCGCATGCCTACCAACGAATTGAGTCATTGACCCGTGCGGACCGACCGGATGCGGGCCTGCGTTTTCCCGGCAATGGCATTATTAAAAAAGAATAAAGCCAGACTTTTCAATGATTTTATTTCATCGCGGGTAATTTTCCCTCAGCTTTTAGGAATAGGGTGACAAGCGAGGTCAGGAGATCTGCCAGTCAATATGGCAGAGACACATGAATTGGATAAATTTGGCATGGATATACTGAATTGCTTGAAAATCTTTTAATCCTTTTTTTGAAATGAAAACCTTAGACAATATTAATCCAGGCCACGAAATCGTTTTGGGTTCAAACCGAAACGGTCCGATTTCAGCCGACTTATTTTTTCACTCTCTGCGTTAGGCTAAAACCCGAGTGTTGGAGATCAATGGGGCTGGCAAACGCGCGCGCTGAATTGGTCCGTGTCGTTCTGAATGTTGACGACGGCGCAACCTTCGGTCCATGCGCTCCAAGGAATCACCAATTGTCCTGTTCCCGAGCGTTTCAGCAAGAGCCGACCGTCCATTCCGATCAACGAAACCATGAAGCGCTCACTCGCGCGGTTTTCAGTGATGAATAGCCCTGCCGCTTCGGGTTGCACTTGCCACGTTTCAATAGCCTCTTGCGGGACGAGGTTAGGGAATTCAACGGGTTCGACGAAAACACCATCGATGAAGTAAAAGGCACCGTATGTGCTGACAGCGCCAGTTGTAGCAGGGTTTGCCTCGAGCACGGTTTCTGCATCGGTTTGAAAGTTGCCGATGGTGATGTGGTCGTAAGCAGCATCGACAATCACCGTATCGGAGATCAAAGTCCAGCGGATGTAATCGCCCAAGACTTCCTCTGAGACGACTTGAGGAGTTGCGGCGAGGACGCCGTCGCTGTTGGCAGCAATCGCCCCTTCGCTCAAACAGGCGCCAAGGCCATTGGATCCGAATTCAATGAAATCAGCGAGCGAGGCATAAAATCCAATTTTGTAGGCTTGGCCCGGAATGAGCGGCGAGGAGAGCGGCGACTGGATGTAATGCCGTTGGTTGAAATCGGGAATCGTGTACGCATAAATACCGGCCATTGATTCACCATCCAAGGGCATCTGTGAGCCTTTGATGCCAATGGGGCCGGGGTAGGTGCTGGTGGGCTGGGCGTTCCAGCAATCGGAATTGACGTTGGTGAAGAACAACTGGGGGGTGCCCTGCGTGGGGCTTGTCCAATCGATCAGGTTGTTTCCGAAGTCATTCGCTCCCATGATTCCACAGAATGATTCATCTCCGCTTTCAAAGCCTGCGTCATTCAGGAGGTTTTGCGCTTGAGATTGCCCGGCGACAAAAAAGAAAAAGGCCGCTAAAAGGGAGAAGGATGTGAGGTACAGATCCTGACTACTCATTACGTGGTAATTCTAATTCAAGGGTTACTTCAGCTTCTCCGATAGGAACTTGTCGACTTCGAAGTAGCGGCTGGGCTTGAGCACAATTTTGCCCTCCTTGTCCAGCAAGAAGTACGTCGGCGTAGCCGTCACTTTGTATTCCGACACCACAGGGCTGTTCCATGCCTGGAGTTGGCTCACGTTTGGCCAGGTCATGCCGTTGTCGCTGATGGCTTTCTCCCACGTGTTGCGCACTTGGTCCAGGCTGACTCCGACAATTTCGAATCCCTTGTAACCGTATTTGGAGTATACCGGACCCAAGTTTGGGATCTCTTGTTCGCACTTGTGGCACCAAGATGCCCAGAACATGAGCAGGGTGTATTCGTTTTGGGCGCACGTTTTGTACAAATCCAATGAACCACCGTCCCATCTGTCGATTTGGAAGTTGGGCGGGGTCTTGCCCAGCTGCAGGTTGATGATGCCTTGGGCGCGTATGCGAATGGCGTCACTCAAATCTGCCCCGCAATCTTCGTCAAAGATGTAATTGTCTAGGATGTATTGGCAAATGGTTTCCTTGCCCGTATTGTAGAAACCATCCAACATGGTGTACAAAACGCTTTCCAATGCGATGGGGTTGGGCTCAAAGTGTGCTTTGACAATGTCGATGCAGGCGAGGAAACCGCTGTCCGTGCCACCACTGAATGTCCGCATCATGTTTTGAATGCGATCGCTGGGTGCCATGGAGCGAACGGCGCTGTTGTCCAAGGGGTCAATGTCCTCGAAGAACCGCCCTTTATTCGAAGGGTATTTGGGGTTTTTCCAGCCGAGGTATTTGGCCAAAAATGTTCCAGGGTATTGGTCCATTAAGGCATGCTGCTGGTCGACAAGCTCTTTTTCTTTCTGTTTGATTTGCTCTTCGATTCGAGAGCGAAACGCTCCAGCGTCTTTGATGCTTTGGCGAAGCTTTCGCACTTCGTTTGCATTCGTGGTTTCTTTTGTTTTGTAATCGAACCAACCTGAGTTTTCGTTGGAACCTGTTGCGGCTCGGTTGGCGCTCAGACGGGATGCGTTGAAGGTCAACTCCAAATCCGATTCGTCCGGATTCAGAATGATGTCCGCTGCGTTGGATTCTCCGTTGAGGCTGATTTTGTAAAAACCTCTACCCACTTCGATTTCTCCAAAATCAAATTGACGGTTACTCAATTGGGTCGTGGCAATTACGGAATAATTACGCCCTTCACTTTCCGACAAAGTCACTTGACCTCCTCCATTGGCGTTGATCGTTCCATGTATCCGTACTTTGCCTGTTTTGTCTCCCCGGTTTTGGTCGTTGACACCGTCCTTGTATAGCGGAGAAATGGCATCGCTTTGCTCAGTGTTTTCCGCAGTTGCGGCATCGGATTGAGCCTTCTTTTGTGAGGTTGGATTGTCTTGAGTTGGGGTGTCTCCGCAGGCCATAATGGTGGCACAGGTCAACAAAATCGTTGCAAACGCAGTCATCTTCATCGGATTTTCTCTTTTCCTCAAATTTAATGCGCGATTCGCAAGGATGCGAAGGATATCTCGTTTGTTGACGTATCTTCACTTTTGCAGAGTGAGAATCGATGCACACAAAACATGAATAAAGGAACAGCTTTAACCCTGCTCGGATTGAGCGAACCGGCAAGTCACGAAGACGTGATGGAGCGTTTGGATGCAGAAGTGTTTGCGGTCCGAGATCACTTCATGCGTCAGCCCGTAATTCCTGCATTATTTCGATCACGTATTAACCGGTTGGTCGAGCTCAGTGACATTGCTCAAGTGCTGAATGTCCAGCCCTTAGGCGCTCCTGTTGAATTACCTGCTATGCTCCCTTCTGGTTCCAATTTCGTGCTTTTGGTTCGGAATCATGTCGAGAACATTCGCCGCCTGCGCACTGCAATGGCTGGCACGTTGGATCCGGATATCCTCGTGCGGTTTGGAAATACCGCGAGTAACCTTCAACTCCGCTATATGGAGCAGTTTCTTGTTCTCTCATTGGAAGTTGCGAGTGAAGTGATCCATGAATCGAAAGTACCTGCAAGAGACGAGGCGGAGTGGCAAAAATTACTGGAGTCCATTGAAAGCACAGAGCCATGGTCGCAGCAATTGATTGCGCAAGAACGCGCACGAATGGCCCAGATTTTGGAGCGGGAAATTAGCTGAGCTTAATTCGGGTTTAGACGCGACCCAAGGCAACGATGGGGTCGAGCCTAGCGGCTTGCCTAGCGGGGTAGTATCCACTGATCAGGCTCGTGATGAGGCTCAGGACTACACCAGTAATTATCCAGCCCCATGGAAGAACAAAGGGTGTATCCATGGCGAAGGCAATGCCATTTCCAGTGGCCACCCCCAAAATGATCCCGGTTGCGCCACCAAGTTGCCCAATGAGCATGACCTCTATTAAAAATTGCATCCGTATAGCTTGAGGAGAGGCACCGAGAGCTTTGCGCGTGCCGATTTCACGCGTGCGTTCAGAGACGCTGACAAGCATGATATTCATCAAACCAATGCCCGCTCCAAACAAGGTGATCACACCAATGATGGATGCAGCGATGGTGATGCCGCTGATGGCTTCTTCCAAGGTAGAAACAAGGCTGTTACTCATGGAGATATTGAAGGATAGCTCTTGCCCAGGTTTGTCCTTGCGGACGATACGAAGGACGCCTGTAGCCGCCTCGGCGAGCTCCATGACATCCTCAGGCCTCGGCGCTTTGCAAGCGATGCGATAGCTGCGATTTTCGTCGGAGAATTGCTGACGTACACAAGGAATCGGGACATAGCATTGGTTGTCTTGGGACATTCCGAATGCTTGGCCTTTTTGGGCGAGGATACCAATTACCTGGTAACGCTGCGCTCCAATTGAAAACTCCTGACCAAGCGGGTCTTCCCAAGGGTTAAAAAGCTCATTGATGAGGTCTGCTCCAAGAATGGCTAGCCGACGGGAAGATTTAGCCTCTTCTGCTGTGAATGTCCGCCCTGATTCAATGCTATACCCGCCCACTTCGAGGTAATTTTCTTCAATTCCCAAAACCTGTATGTTGGGGTTGGTTCGCTCGGTGCCACGCGTTAGGGTTGCTTGTGCGGAACCAAAAATGGAATAGGCGACTTGCAAGTCTTTGGGCGCTTCTGCGGCGAATCGTTCGGCTTCACGGTATGACAGAGGCTCGCCTACACGCACCCTGCGCCCTCTATTTACTCCAGTTTCGGTGCGTTGTGAGAATGTAAACACATCGGTGCCCAACGTCGAAAATTGGCGCACGACATTGGCCTCCAAAGATGCCGTTGCCGTTGTCATGCTAATCAATGCCATGATTCCCAAGCCAATAACACCAACGGTTAGGCTTGTTCGGAGGAGGTTCCCTCGGATTGAGCGAATGGCAATCTGCGCCATTTCAATTAGCAATTCCCGCTTCATGTATTGCGAAAGTACTGCTTACATTTGCAGTCCACAGCAAAAACGACAGCATGACTTTTGATTTGGATATGATCCGTGACTTTTATTCGCGGATTCCGGGTAAAATTGAGGCAGGACGCCGAGCGACTGGAAAGCCATTGACCTTGGCAGAGAAAATTTTATACAGCCATCTCTGGGATGGTGATGCGACTCATGCGTTTGAGCGTGGCAAGAATTACGTGGATTTTGCTCCAGACCGCGTGGCAATGCAGGATGCAACGGCGCAGATGGCCCTCTTGCAATTCATGCAAGCAGGCAAGGTAAAGGCGGCTGTTCCATCAACGGTGCATTGTGACCATTTGATTCAGGCAAAAGTGCAGGCTGAATCTGACTTACAGGAGGCCATCAATAAGAACAACGAGGTCTACAACTTTTTGGAGTCAGTCTCAAACAAATACGGCATTGGATTTTGGAAGCCTGGTGCCGGAATCATTCACCAAGTGGTCCTCGAAAACTACGCGTTCCCTGGAGGCATGATGATCGGAACCGATTCTCATACGGTGAATGCTGGAGGATTGGGGATGGTGGCCATCGGTGTTGGTGGTGCTGACGCTGTTGATGTGATGGCAGGTATGCCGTGGGAGCTCAAGTTTCCGAAATTGATCGGAATCAAGCTCACGGGTCGATTGTCTGGCTGGTCATCGGCAAAGGATGTGATCCTCAAGGTGGCAGGTGTATTAACGGTAAAAGGAGGGACAGGATGTATTGTGGAATATTTTGGTGATGGAGCCGAGTCGTTGAGCTGCACCGGTAAAGGAACCATTTGCAACATGGGTGCGGAAATCGGAGCCACCACCTCGACTTTTGGATACGACGATAGCATGGCGCGATATCTCCAGGCTACGGACCGAGCGGATGTGGCTGACTTGGCCAATGGAATTCGGGAGCATCTCACGGGAGATCCCGAGGTCTATGCGGACCCAGAGCGGTATTTTGATCAAGTCATTGAAATCAACTTGAGTGACTTGGAGCCGCATTTAAACGGACCCTTCACGCCGGACTTGGCCACACCAATTAGCCAAATGAAAGCAGCGGCTGCAGCCAACGATTGGCCAACTGATTTGGAATACGGATTGATTGGTTCGTGCACCAACTCGAGCTATGAGGACATTAGCCGTTCGGCCAGTGTGGCGAAACAAGCCATCGAGAAAGGCATCAAAGCGAAGGCCCATTTGACCATTACGCCCGGTTCGGAGCAAGTCCGATACACGATTGACCGCGACGGGTTCATCTCGATTTTCGAGGAAATGGGAGGCAGTGTATTTGCCAATGCGTGCGGACCTTGCATTGGCCAATGGGCGAGATCAGGCGCCGAGAAGAAGGAGAAGAATTCCATTGTGCATTCATTCAATCGCAACTTCTCGAAACGGGCAGATGGCAACCCCAACACCCATGCGTTTGTCGGCTCACCTGAACTTGTCACGGCCCTTGCCATTGCAGGTGATTTGACCTTCAACCCCCTGAAGGATCCCCTGAAGCTGGAGGACGGCACGGAAGTCATGCTGACAGAACCTTCTGGAGATGAGTTGCCAGAAAAAGGATTTGATGTCGAAGATGCAGGATATCTCGCGCCAGCACAAGATGGAAGCGGCGTGCAAGTGGTGGTGAACCCTGATTCGGAACGTTTACAACTGCTTGAGCCTTTCACGGCTTGGAATGGTGAAAACCTCCACGATGTGCGCCTCCTCATCAAGGCGGCAGGTAAATGCACAACGGATCACATTTCCATGGCCGGTCCTTGGCTTCGCTATCGTGGACATTTGGACAACATTTCGAACAATACCTTGACGGGTGCGAACAATGCCTTCAATGGAGAGTCGAATAGCGTGAAGAACCAACTCACCGGAGAATATGGGGAGGTGCCTGCCGTGCAGCGCGCATACAAAGCTGCGGGTATTTCTACGATGGTTGTGGGGGATTCGAATTACGGGGAAGGCAGCTCTCGCGAGCACGCTGCGATGCAACCTCGCTTTTTGGGGGTGGCGGCTGTGCTTGTGAAGTCCTTCGCACGCATTCATGAGACCAATCTCAAAAAACAAGGGATGCTCGGGCTCACCTTCGCCAATGAAGCTGATTTTGACTTGATCCAAGAGGATGATCGCTTTCATTTTGTGGACTTGGAATCGTTTGCACCGGGCAAGCCGTTGACGATTGAGGTCGAGCACGCCGATGGTTCGAAGGATACGATTCTCACGAACCACACTTACAATGACCAACAGATTGAGTGGTTCCGGGCGGGTTCTGCGTTGAACTTGATTAAGCAGCAGCAATAATAGAATGGGGGCCTCTCAAAATGTGAGGCTGAACCCTGTGGCTTTTGCAGACTGGACATTGTTGCCTGAGCGTGCCATTTGGTGGCCTCAACGTTCAATGCTCGTTGTATCTGATTTGCATTTGGGCAAAGCAGGGCATTTTCGAAAGCACGGCATCGCAGTTCCCAATGCGGTAAATGCCGATACCCTTCAGCGACTTGATGAGCTCATCTCGAGATTTCAACCACGCCAAATCTTGGTGCTAGGAGATTTGTTTCACAGCGATGAGAACGAGGAATGGCAGGAGTTCAGAACGTGGTTGATAGATTTGCACGCAGACGGTGTAGTGCAGTCGTTTCGGCTTGTCGAAGGGAATCACGACATCCTTCCGTCGTCAGCATTTGAAGGATTGCCGATGGTGCGAAGCGAATCATGGACTGAGGGTGCATTTGTCTTTGCACATGACCCAAGTGAATTCGTAGGGTTGGAAGAGGGAATGGTAGGCGTTGCTGGACATTTGCATCCCGCTGTGTCCATGCGCGGAAAAGGCCGTCAATCTTTGAAGTTGCCCTGTTGGTGGTATCAGCGTGAACGCGGCGTATTGGTCGTTCCCGCCTTTGGGACCTTCACGGGGTCCGTCTCCGTTGAACCGTCTAAAGAAGATTTGTGTTGGGTGACGACAGGAAAGGACGTTGTAGAAGCGCCGTTGGACTAATTAGCCCTGGGGTGTTGTCGCCAAGCGCATTCTCACTCAACGTTGCCGGAGAACGTTCCCGAGAACACCAACGGCAATCCGACCAGTATGCTGTCAACTTGCTCACGGAGCGTTAGATTGAATTCCACAACCTCAACTCCTGCAGAATAAGCGGGATTGATGACGATTGACCCATCCGTGGCTTGATAGTTTCGATAGGGAATCAAGTCATCACCTTGATCGATGATTTGAACGAGATGCTGTATGTCTTCCTGTTGCACGTAGTAGACAACATCATCGAGCACAGGGAAAGAGAAGTGAAACGTTAAATCATGGGCAGGAACGTGAGCATCCACCTCTTCAGCACTGCGCAGGTCTGCGACGATATGGTAACTGCGTGAAAGTGGCTCCAGGCTATCCGGCACCACTACTTCGGCCATTTTCAAGGGATATTCCGTGCTTTGAAAAGTCACCGAACCACACTCGCATGAATAAACGGGGTTGTCAAAGTCCGATCCCTTGTAGCAACCAGAGGTTGCAATAGCGAGGAAAAAGAGGCTGCCAAAAACTATGAGTGCGTGTTCAAACTTCATTTTTGTGTGCATATGGAGTGCGCAAGATACTGATGCGCGAACTATCAACCTCCATCTTGTCCCTTTCGTTGCACGGGATACAATAAATAAGGCGTTCTTCTTTGATCGAATTCACGCAATTCCACCAACCAACCTGCGACGTATTCGTCATAAGAAAGCTGACCATTGATGACCGCCCTTAGTCCGTCATTGCCCACCAGTTTGTCAAAAAAAGAGGGGGATTTGACAAAGGGATCTTTGGAAGAGTTTCCGGTCTGTTCTTCGAGGAATCGCTCGGCCTGTAACTGCTGCGAAACCCTCCACTGGTCCCCATAATCCGCAACCATTGACCAATCGAACCCCACATTTGTTCGCGTCCATTCTTCGCCAAGCTCCCGCAGGTTTTGGCCATAGCAAGGGGTTCCTTTGTGTTTGGGGTTGGGAGATGCTCCGACCACGGGTTGAGGGGTAAAGACGAAGGATCCCAAAGAACCCGACGGCATTCCAATGACCTCGAACGGCGTGGAAGTTCCCCGCCCCACACTAACAACCGTGGGTTCAAATGGGCACAAGGAAGGATATAAAGCAATGGATTCGGGCGTGGGTAAATTGGGACTTGGTGCGATGGGGGGATACCATGCATCGCTGTGGGCGTATCCCTTGCACGGAATCACCACCAGGTCACATGAAGTACCGTTTGTAAGCCACCCTTCACCGTTGATCATCTGCGCCATCTCGCCCAAGGTCATGCCGTGTAGCACCGGCACTGGAATTTGTCCAATGAATGAAATGAGTTCAGATTGGATCACAGGGCCAGCGATTTGGTGACCGTGCGGATTGGGCCTGTCCAGAACGACCACCACTTTTCCATTTTCAGCCGCTGCCTCCATCACCAGGAATAAAGTGCTTAGGTAAGTGTAAAAACGCGCTCCGACGTCTTGGATATCGAAGATGATGATCCGCACATCGCTTAAGCTTTCCGCACTGGGTTTTTTATGCTTTCCGTGAAGGCTCAAGATGGGGAGTCCCGTGACCGGATCTACGTTGTCTGCAATGTGGGCCCCATTGTGCGCATTGCCGCGAAAACCATGCTCTGGGGCAAACACCTTTCGAACATCAATGCCAAGGGTCAGAAGGGAATCCACCAGGTGCGTGTTTTGCGTCGTGTCTGCACCATGAATGACCGAGGTCTGATTGGCGACAACGGCCACACCGGCTCGACTGCATCCTTCATAGATAGCTCGGATGTCTTCGTTGCCCAATTGAATGCGCATCGGTGGCTTGGTGCGGTGCTGAACATGCAGTGCGCCATAAGTGGAATCCACTGACCAGGTCTCCGGATTCAAGGTGTCCATGGTGATGCACTGCACGGGTGAGATCGGGATGTGCACCCGGCTTTTCGCGGGCATCCAAATCATCAAAACAAGGCCAAAACAGGATAATTGAGCCAAAAGCTTCATGGGACGAATGTACCAACGTAATTTGCCAACTCGAAACGATGTTCAACCGATTCGCTCTTCCCCAAAAAATTGCACGGCGCTTGTCGCAAAGTGGTGCATCCGCTTCTTGGTCACGCCCGGTGGTGCAGATAGCGACCATCGGTGTGGCCGTTGGCATGGCGCTCATCGTATTGGCCACATCCATTGTGCACGGTTTTCAGGAAGAGGTCAAGGAATTGGTTGTGGGCTTTGGAGCAGATATGCAAGTGCTCAATGCCGATTATGATGAACAAAAGATCATACGAAGTCCAAAGACCGAAGAGGCTATTGTTGCCCTGCCTTCGGTGGATGCGGTTCATCCTTTTTATACCATGCCGGCCATTTTGGAATCTCGTGATGGAGTCAAAGGGGCGGTGGCTAAAGGGGTCAATGCAGAGACATCAGATCGGCTCTTGGGTCGGTTTCTGATTGACGGTCATGCGGAATTGTCGGAAGGAGAGGCGGTTTTATCAGATGAACAAGCCAAACGTTTGGGTCTGGAATTGCTCGATCGATTTACAGTTTATCTGGTTGGTGGTCCATCGGGGGTCCGTGCTCGGAACTTGGTTTTAGCAGGGATTTATAAAACAGGGTTATTGGAATACGACCAGGAATTTATGTTTTTGCCTGCGTCGTTAATTCAGCAGTCTTCGGGATGGGGATTTGATATTCAATTGGTCTTGGATTCGGTCGGTGTTGAAGCTCGAGGGTTTGGCGGAACGACGCCACCTCGCATTGATTGGCTGCAACGTGACAGAGAAGACGGGGATGTTTGGCGTGCGGTAAGCGGTTTAGTAGGGAATGAGGTGACATGGAATGAACTCACGCAAGATGCCTACGTTGTGACTGCATCGAGCCGAAAGTCAGGATCGCGGATGCATCCTGATTCGGTGCTTTTGTTCAGAGATGCGGCAGGAAAATGGAAGTGGGAAAGGATGGGGGCAGGTTGGCAAGCCGCAGCGAGTGGGCTGGAAGTCTTCATTGGTCCGAAAACAGCATTGGGGGAGGCTGAAGAGGCAGTCTACGCTGAGTTGCCGCTGGGCTGGCGCACAGAGACGGTGCTGCAACAAGCCCCTGAAATGTTCACGTGGTTGGGAATGTTGGACCTCAATGTGGAAATCATCATCGGCTTGATGGTGTTGATTTCCATCATCAACATGACGTCTGCGTTGCTGATTTTAATTCTTGAGCGACGCCCCATGGTCGGNNAATCATCATCGGCTTGATGGTGCTAATTTCGATTATCAACATGACATCCGCGCTGCTCATTCTCATTCTTGAAAGACGCCCAATGGTCGGTATGCTCAAGGCACTCGGCATGACCGATGGACATGTGATGCGCATTTTCTTTTGGCAATCGGTGCGGATTTTGGGGCGGGGATTTCTGTGGGGCAATGCCGCAGGTTTTTTGCTGGTGGTCCTCCAATCTCAAACAGGTATCGTGACGCTGAACCCTGAAGCGTATTACTTGGATGTGGTACCGGTGCATTTGGATTGGAACTATCTATTGGCGGTCGAGGCTCTGGCTTTTGGGGCATGTGCTTTGATGATGTGGTTGCCGAGCTTGGCATCCACGCGCATTCATCCGGCGGAGGCGCTTCGCATTAATCGATAACCCCAAACCCAACAAAAGGGGGCAATTCTGAAGTTTTTTCATTTCTAGAAAGTTTCTGCTACCTACCTTTGACCTCCGATGCAATCCCAACGAAACGTCCACAAGAACATTCTTTCGACCATTGGCAACACGCCGATGATTCAACTGCAAAAAATAGCAGAAAACTTTCCATGCCCTGTGTATGCAAAGGTTGAGTACTTCAATCCGGGTCACAGTGTCAAGGATCGGATGGCGTTGCGCATGATCGAGGATGCAGAGGCCAATGGTTCGCTCAAGCCCGGGGGTACCATCATTGAGTGCACAAGTGGCAATACAGGAATGGGGCTGGCATTGGCATGTGCTGTAAAAGGATATCGGCTCATCTGTACGATGAGCGATAAGCAGTCCAAAGAAAAAATCGATATTCTTCGTGCGATGGGCGCTGAAGTCCATGTTTGTCCAACGAATGTCGAGGCGGATCACCCCGATAGTTATTACAGTGTTGCAAAGCGATGCCAAGCGGAAACGGAGAACAGTTTCTGGTGCAACCAATACGACAACCTCTCAAATCAAGAAGCCCATTATGCTTCTACAGGTCCAGAGGTCTGGAACCAAACGGAAGGTCGAGTAACGCATTTTGTCGTAGGGGTAGGAACCGGAGGAACCATCAGCGGAACGGGGCGATTCTTGAAGGAACAGAATCCAGACGTTCAAATCTGGGGCATTGACTCATACGGCAGTGTTTTGAAGAAATACCACGAGACTGGAGAGTTCGATGAAAACGAAATTTATCCTTACATCACGGAAGGCGTAGGGGAGGACATCCTGCCCGTCAACGTGAATTTTGATGTGATTGACCACTTCGAAAAGGTGACCGATAAGGACGGTGCCTTGACCGCTCGGGAAATGGCGCGGACGGAGGGGTTGTTTTTAGGGTACAGCTGCGGGAGTACGTTCCAAGGTCTGCGTCAACTGAAGGATCGCTTGAAACCGACAGATCTGGTCGTCTGCTTGTTCCACGACCACGGTTCGCGGTATGTCGGCAAGGTGTATAACGACGACTGGATGAAGAGCCACGGTTGGCTTTAGGCCTGCTGATTGGCGTCCTTTGTAAATTCCAAAACTGTTTTTCGGATAATCTGGATGCAAGCCTCGAGCTCATCTTCTGTCATGACCAACGGGGGAGCGAACCGGATGATATTGCCGTGCGTGGGCTTGGCAAGTAATCCGTTGTTTTTGAGGGCGACGCACAAATCCCATGCCGTGGAGCTTTCTGGAGAGTCGTTGATGACGACAGCATTTAACATGCCCTTGCCTCTGACATGTGTCAACAGATCGGATTCAGCGATGAGCTCCCGCATGGCTTGGCGAAATTGGTCCCCCAATTGGCGGGCATTCTGTGATAATTTTTCGTCCACAACGACTTGCAATGCAGCAATGCCCACCTCCGCCGCAACAGGATTTCCACCAAATGTGGAGCCGTGTTGGCCTGGGTGAATGACTCCCATGATTTCGTTGTCTGCGAGAACGGCACTGACCGGGTAGGCCCCGCCTGATAGTGCTTTCCCTAAGATTAAGACATCAGCCTTCGCATAGGTCGATTGGCGTTCACAATGGCCAGCGCAGGAGCAATTTCCGCAAGTCGCGAGCAGCGAGCCTGTTCGCGCAATGCCTGTTTGGACTTCATCGGCGATGAAGAGCACCCCCGCCTTTTCACACAGCGCCTGGGCTTTTTGGACGTAATCATCAGACGGGGTGTAAACACCGGCTTCGCCTTGGATGGGTTCGACCAAAAAACCGGCAACGTTGGGATCTTTTAATGCCACCTCCAGCGCCTCCGTATCATCGTACGGAATGACCTCAAATCCGGGAGTAAATGGACCAAATCCTCCCGTTGAATCGGTATCCGTACTGAAACTGACGATGGTGGTTGTCCGTCCGTGAAAGTTGCCCTCACATGTGATGATTTTGGCCAATCCTGGAGGAACTCCCTTGACGTCATAGGCCCACTTGCGGGCAATTTTAATGGCCGTTTCTACCGCCTCGGCCCCCGTATTCATCGGCAGCACTTTATCGTAACCAAAGTACGAAGTGATGAACGCTTCGTACTTGCCAAGATTGCTATTGAAGAAGGCCCGCGATGTCAAGGTCAGTTTTTCCGCCTGCTGTTTCATGGCTCCGACAATGCGGGGATGACAATGCCCTTGGTTTACAGCCGAATAAGCGCTGAGAAAATCAAAATACTGATTCCCTTCAATGTCCCAAACGTGCACGCCTTTTCCGCTGTCCAAAACAACGGGTAAGGGATGGTAATTGTGAGCGCCATGATCATTTTCCATCTCCATGGCCTGTGCAGAGCTCTGCGGTGTTGTAACCTTCATAGAGCGAAGATACGGCATGGTGGGGCTAAGCAGTTTCTTCGGGTGCAATGGCCCAAGCAATGAGGTGTGTGAAAATACCGGTGCCGTAAAACCAACCCATGACCGCTTCAATGGCCGCATAGCAGTCACTTCAATGTCCAGGAATCGTGCTGTTCCTGAACGGACTCCTGCGAATAAAGGTCCGCTGCGAGGCCTTCGGAGTGGTTTCGGATTTTCTGCAACCTGAAATTAAGAATTGCGAACTACTTTTGCTCTCCAATTCAACAAAAACACCATGGCGACGAATCGCACATTTACCATGATTAAGCCGGACGCTACAGGCGCAGGGCACACTGGAAAAATCATTGACCGCATCATCCAAGCTGGATTCAGCATCAAGGCGATGAAGTGGACGCAACTCACGCTTGCGGATGCTCAGGCGTTTTACGCCGTGCATGCGGAACGTCCATTTTTTGGTGAATTGACGGAATACATGTCAAGCGGTCCCATCGTGGCGGCTATTTTGGAAAAGGACAACGCGATGGCTGATTTCCGTGAGCTCATTGGAGCTACAAATCCAGCAGAGGCGGCTCCAGGTACGATCCGCGCAGATTTTGCGGAAAGCATTGCGGCCAATGCAGTGCATGGGTCGGACAGCGATGAGAACGCTGCCATCGAAGGCTCATTCTATTTCAGTGCCCGCGAGCTGGCCTGATTCACCTGTTCATAAATAGGAGAAGCCTCTGCTGCAAAGCGGGGGCTTTTTTTATTCCCTCCTCATCCGATTAATCGAAAAAATCATCTGAAAAATTCAGCAAAGCGAGCTCACTTTGGGCTCGGGTGAAGGCCGTGTAAAGCCAACGAAGCCAGTCTGTGCTAAGCGTTTCCTCTGTGACAAATCCAGGATCGACGATGACGGACTTCCATTGTCCTCCCTGTGCCTTGTGGCATGTCATGGACCAAGCGAATTTCACTTGAAGCGCTTGGTAACAATCGTCTCTTTTGACGGCCTTGAGAATGGCAGATTTGCTTCCCAAGTGCACATAATCTTGGGCAATGGCCTCCTGAAGGGCTTGGACCTGGGCGTAGGGGATCGAAGGTAAATCAGATTCAAGAATGCTCAGGTTGATGCAAACTTCAAACGGCCCCCAATCTTGCGCATCTGCCAGTTCAACTTCCACTTGGGCAAAGTCGATTCCATACCGATCAAATCGTTTGAGCACCTTCGTCACAATCACGACATCCCCATTCGCGAGCAACGATGTGGGGATGCTATCGACCGATGCAAGCCAATGGTAATTGTTTTTGACGACCATGAGGCGATCACCTGCCTCCAGTGATTCCTCTCGCCACAGAATGCGGTGACGAATTTGTTGGTTGAACGCTTGCGCACGTTTATTCGACCGCGTGATGATGGCAACGTGGTCCTCTCCATGCTGCGCAAAGGCATCCTCAATGTACTCTTGCAGTTCATGGCCGTTGATCCGGTGCAAATCGGCCATCCCTTCCAGGGAAAATCGGGGCCAACCGATGTTCTTTTCATCGATTTGGAGGCGCAAACGGTGCGCGTTGGATAGAATACCACTGTCCATTTCTTGTCGTACGACATCCGTTAATCGCATCGTGGCAACAGTCAAAGCAAAATCCCGCCGCATCTGGTTTTCGTTCAACGCGGGGCTTTCAGATTCGCCGACGGGTGGCAATTGGGCATCGTCACCGACCAGAACTAAACGGCATCCGGCTCCACTGAATACAAATTCCATTAAATCATCCAATAAGCTTCTGTAGATCAGGCTTTGCTGGCTGCTTCGTTGTCCCCCTTCACCAATCATGGAGGCCTCATCTACGATAAAGACGGTGTTTTCGAGGGTGTTGGGTGCTAAGCCAAACGCAGGATTGCCATCCGTGCTTTTTCGAGAGCGGTATATGTGCCGGTGAATGGTTGAAGCGTGCATTCTCGCATACGACTGCATCACCTTTGCGGCACGTCCTGTTGGCGCTAAAAGTACCGGGCGCTGGCCATATGTCCGCAATGCGCCGACTAAAGCACCTACGCTCGTGGTTTTACCGGTGCCTGCGTAGCCTCGAATCATGATGGTACACCGGGGCTGGGTGCTAAAGAAAAATCGAGCTAACGCATGTATCAATCGACCTTGGCCCTCTGTAGGCTGATGCGGAAAATGGCCCGCCATTCGGTCGATAAACGTTTCGATTTGATCAGAGGTCTCCAACATCCAAGCGAAGGTAGGTGGTGAATGCACCGATTGAAAACAACTTCATCGCCTGCAGTTTTTGCCTACGTCCCCCGATGTGTCGTAGATTCGCACTCGGTCAAAAATCCGGCCGATTGATTCTATTCCAATGGATAAGTTTTTCAAAGAGATCAACAAGTACGTCATTTCGATATTCCTCTTCTTCGCAGGAGCTAGTTTTCTAGTGAAATACTTGAGTGGAGATGCCCTCGAAAGTCAACCAACTGCGATGCTGATCGCTTCGCTGGCCTTGATTGCAGTTGCCATTTTGGCAACGCCCGCGATTCTCGCGAAGATGAATCCCACGCATTACCGTGTGCTGATGATTGCAGGGACCATTTCAGCTTTGTGGCTTGGATACGAAGTCTTCTACAGCGTGGATGAAGAGATTGAATTTCGAACACTGAAGGCACAAGTGGATTCGGAAACCATCCAAGCGTTGAAGGACATCCGCGATGCCCAAGATGCCTATCATGACATTCATGGGGTGTATTGCAACAGCTATGATACCCTTCAGGCATTTCTGTTTGAGGAAGTGATTCCGGTGAGCTTCAATATGGGTTCGTTCAACGATACGCTGCCAGAACAAGAAAGCAGGGATTTGGGGTACGTATTGACCCGCGAAGAACTCCCCGTGAAGGCAGAAGAATTAGGGTTGACCGAAGATGAATTCATAGATTTAATCTCGATGGATTCATTGACTTACAAAGTCCGTGACATCATCTACACCTCGTTTTATGCTGAAAATTTCACGCCTGAGATTCGAGACTCTAAGCGGCTGCCTCGCGTATCAGTTGACAGTTTGTGGTTTAATCCATTGAGCGGCGAGCGGTTTGTTTTGGCAACCGACAGCGTGGAATCAGGTGGATTATTGCTTTCAACGGTGCTGGTCAAGGACCCGACCCCATTTGGCCGAGAGAAAGTAAAAAAGGATACCTTGCGCTTCGGCTCCCTGACCGATGCGCACACCGATGGAAACTGGCGAAATTGATTTAATTGCATTGAATTCCGACTTGCTTTTGGGGTGGGATGGAATGGTTTTGCGGTGGATGCTTGTAGACGGAAATGTGGTACTTGACTTTGGTTCAGAAGAAGAACCGTTAGGGTTTCAATCGTTGGCTGATCGGTATGCCCGTGTTCGTTCCGTTTGGGTTTCTCTGCTTCGTCCTGTCTGCAGTTTAATGCCGTCTGCCGTGGCCAACGGCATCGAGGGTGAGGTACTAAAAATGCACCACGGTCCTTCAAACGCTTTGCGTCGTTCCTACCAATCTGAGCGCCTCGGAGAGGAAGTCACACTCATGGAAAGTGGACCTTGGTCTGCGGGAGATGACTTTCTAAAATCGTGGCCTCATGTGCGCTGGAGTTCATGCACGTTGGGTTGGTTAGAGCTCCAAAAGAGGCGTACAATTCCTGCTGATTGTGCTTCCTTGCTGAGCATAGATGTGGGACTCAATCGAGCACTGATGTGCCGTTTTGATGAAGGCGAATTGGCTTGGTGCATGGTAACGGAAGACATGCAGGGTGAAGGGGTGTTGTACCATGCGGTGAATTCCATGGTTCGCAGCGGTGGCGATGCAGCGGCGGAAGATGCGCGGCAAAGAACAGCAGTTGTTTTTTCGGGTTCGGTCGAAAGCCACCCGGGAATGATGAAGCAATTCACTCGATTTTTTCCGCATGTTGAAATCGAGGAGGGTGCGTTGCTGTGGAAAAACGATCCACCTGCAGACGTTGGTGATTGGAATCTCTTACATCAAGCTGTGCGATGAGAATTACAGGAGGACAATGGAAGGGTCGGCGACCCAAGATTTCAAAAGGATTTCGCGGACGTCCAACAACGGACTTTGGCCGCGAAGGTTTGTTCAATTTGATGCGGTCAAGGGCCGATATCACGGATGCGGTGGTGTTGGATTTATTTGCGGGCACGGGGATGGTTGGACTGGAATTTTTGAGTCGCGGAGCAGAATCAGTGACTTCGGTGGAATTGGATCCTCGAGCCATTCGAGGCTTATCCCAATTAGCGCGAGATTGGGAACTCGACCAGTGGCAAATCGTTCGAGGAGATGCGATGTTGTTCGCAGGAAAATCATTGACTCAGTTTGATATAGTCTTTGCAGATCCTCCTTTTGACTTACCTCAGCTTGCACAACTCCCAGAAACGGTGCTAAGCGGGACGTTGTTGGTTCCCGGTGGCTGGTTTATCTTGGAGCACGGAGAGCGAACGGATGTATCCTCAGCTCGTCATTATATCGAAACACGAAAGTATGGCCACGTGCATTTTAGCCTGTTCCAAACGCCAACCCCACCGTCCCCATGAAACGTGCTGTTTTCCCCGGTTCCTTTGATCCCATCACCCGAGGACACCTCAACATTCTTCGTCGGTCGCTGCCGCTATTCGATGAGGTCATTCTCGGAGTTGGAGTTAATTCTTCCAAGCATTCCATGTTTTCACTTGATGAAAGGATTGAATGGTTGACGTCCGTTTGCCAAGAGTTTCCGTCTGTTCGGGTGGAATCTTTTCAAGGGTTAACAGCAGATTTCTGTAAGTCGCAAGGTGCTCAATGGTTGATCCGTGGGGTGCGCAACGGAGGAGATTTTGAATACGAACGTACGATTGCACAAATGACCAAGGTGCTTCATCCTTCACTTGAAACGGTGATTTTATTTACCGACCCTGAATTCGCCCACATCCATTCAAATGTGGTTCGCGAAATCCTTAAGAATGGGGGAGATGCTTCCGCTTTTGTACCAGAAGGATTAGAATTGACATCACCAAAGTAATATGCTGCGTAGCCTGCTCGCTCTTGTATTGTTTGGAGTTACACCGATGTTTTCGCAGGAGACCGTGGTTTCTGGCCGGTTGATTGAAATGGATGTCACGCCCAGCATTATTCACGTTAAGAAAGTCCTTTATCCTGCATTGCCTGTGGCAGAATGGGCCCCGGAGATTTTGGTTGCTGAAAATGGTTCCTTTCATTGGAGTGTGGGAAAGTTGGAAACACCCACCTTATTTGAATTGCTCTCGCCTCCGTGGTCATGGATGGTTTTGGTTCGTCCCGATGAACAGGCCGTGTTGGAAATCCGTCCTGGCCGCCAGGTCGCGTCTCGGTTACTGGGAAGTCCGGGTTTGACCCGATGGGCTGGCGCGCACCCCAGCACCCGAATGGACTCGCTGATGGCATTTCAAAATCAGGTCAACAATCAAATTGCGGAGAGCCTGGTGCTTCGAATCTCTGGCATGGCAATGAAGGGACGTGATAGCTTATTGGATCTGAGTGATCGATTGGAACATCGGTTTGATTCCATTTGGAATGTCATGGAGACAGAGGCTTCGGGCTCGGTTGAAAGACAATTGTTGTGGCAGATCAGAATGACGGGTGCCCTGAACAATGGAAAAGGGCAAGCAGCAATGGACTCGCTTTGGCAACAAAGTGCGCTGGAATTAAAAGGAGCTGATGCGATGGAATGGCTTGAATCTCCGGGTAAATTCTCCTGCTGGCGTCTCGTACATGGAGGGTGGTGGCGGGATGCGCTCGTGGATTGGGACAAGATCAATGAAGCCGTGTTTTTAGCCGATAGAGATTCTTTGTCCGCTGCGATGGGGCCGCTTTGGAAAGCTGCGCCATGGTCTGAAGTAGCCACTGCATGGCTGGACAAAGCGATCGTCTCGCCGAGTCCATTGACGGAATTGGTCTGGAATACATTCCGATTCCCAAAGGCATTTTTAAGCGTTTATGAACGCCTTGCGGAACAACGAGCCATTGGTCAATCAGGTGCATGGGTGGGGACCATTCCATGGACGTTGCCCAATGAGGAGTTGAGCTCAATTCAAGATGATTGCAGGCAACCTTGGAAGGTAATCTTGGCTTTAAAAAGCGGATCAGGATTAGCGAGAAGAGAGCGAGAAATGTTCAATCAGGTGGCGGAAAAATTGGATCGCCGGGACATCTGCTGGGTCGTACTTTCCTTGGATGAAAATCAAGGGTTGTGGCGAGAAACCTTGTCGGCGCGTCGCACGCTGGATGAAACCATCGGGTGGGTGGGGAATTCTCCGCAAATAATGGAAAAGTTGGGGCTATCTGTCATTCCACAAATTGTGGTGCTCGATCAGGACGATCGCATCGTCTCTGATGATACGCCATTGCCGAGTCAGGGATTGCATGCTCATTTGTTGAAGCTGCTTCCCGAGAGGTAACGAAGGCTTTTAGGCTTCTGGGGGTTCAATTCGTTCCATCAATGCAAGAATGCTTGGGTAGGCATTTGCTCGGATAACAGAGGCAAAAGGCGGTTTTTCCCAGTGTACACCGGTAATGCCTTCGATGGCTTGCGGTGTGCCTTTTGTCGCCCCTCCCGCATGTTCTGCATGAAACCAAAAAGTGGTTTTAAGAACAGGTGTTCCGGCGTCGTCATAGGTGTGATACGTTTTTCCCAAATCGTGTTTCAAGCGCAATTGTCCAATACCCGTTTCTTCTTGGACTTCTCTCACTGCGGCCTCTTCGATGCTCTCGCCGGATTCAACTTTTCCTTTGGCCAAGTCCCACTTGCCATTCCGTTCAATCCACAAATAGGCTCCTTCGTTGTTTTTTACCACACAACCGGCTGCCAAGATCTCCTTGTACCCGTAGCAAAACTGCATCCAAAGCCGTTCGGGGTCCTCGCTCAATAGCACAACAGATTGAATGTCTGGGTTTTGGCGGATGAGGTTGGGAAGGCCATTCAAACTGGATTTTTCAGGTTCCCGGATGATCAGTGCGTTGTTGCTTGTCGGGGGATTTTCTTGAAAGATTACCGGCCGATTCATTATATAAACTTCATACATTCGCACTATGATTTTGTCCGTTGAAAGTAGGCGAAAAGTTGCGGAATTCCTTTTGAGAATTAAGGCAATTCAATTGCGTCCGAATGACCCCTTTATTTGGGCCAGTGGCCGAAAGTCTCCTATTTATTGTGATAACCGAAAAGCGCTGAGTCATCCAACGGTTCGAACATTTGTTCGTCAGTTGGCCGTGGAAGCGATTGAGAATCAATACGGAAAGGTCGATGCCATTGCGGGAGTGGCGACGGGTGGAATTGCTCTTGGCGCCTTGGTAGCCCAGGAACTTGGTCTGCCCTTTATTTACGTGCGGTCGAAGGCAAAGGACCATGGCATGGGAAATGCCATCGAAGGTGACTTGACGGTGCTTTCCAATGTGGTCGTGATAGAGGATTTGATTTCAACAGGACAAAGCAGCTTGAAAGCTGTGGATGCCCTGCGAGATGCGGGAATCGAAGTCAAGGGACTCATCGCTATTTTCACCTATGGTTTTGAAGTGTCCAATTCGGCATTTCAGGCTGCGAACTGCCCTTGGCTGACGCTCACAGATTATCCGACCATGCTAGACCAGGCATTGCAGGAGGGTTATCTGAATGGCTCGCAACGTATGATGTTGGATGATTGGAATCGGGATCCGAAAGGTTGGAGTGAGGCGTTTGACCAAAGTCAAGAAGCCAAGAAATGATCATAGAAAGTCCAGTTATACGTGTTGGCCGGTCTCCAGAATTTCTTTGCGACCACTTGAATGATCCTGCCAACCTCGAGCCATTGTTGCCGGAGGAATATGTTCAAGCGTTTACATCGGAGGGCGACCAATGTTCTTTCAAGGTGGCTGGAGGTTTTTCGGTCATCATCAAGCGATTGGAAGGCCCCTCATCTCATCATGTGCATTACGTTTCTCAAAAAGGAACGCCCATTCGTTTTAAACTTGATATCGAAATCGAAGCGGACCAAGCGGATTCCGAATCTGCGACGAGCACCCTGCAGGTGCGATGCGATGCTGAGTTGAATCCATTCATGAAAATGATGGCAGAAAAACCGTTGCAATCGATTTTTAGCGGCATGGCCGAAGCAGTACAAAAGGCATTTCCGGTTGACGAATCCGTCTGACTGATTGCAATCGAGTTAGGCCGAAGCGTCCGAATCCAATCCGTCCCAGCGAAGTTGGTTCGATTGGGCAACCGAAAGGTCCCGGGCTTTCGAAGTTTCGTTCATCCGCCATTGCATGAGCAAGTTTCCTTGAAGGTCCACGGAGTGAATCTTTCCCCATCCTGGTTCAGCCTGCAGGGTGAATGGAAGCCAATGGTTCGTTCCAATTAGAGCTTGTTGATATGCCGACTCTATCTGACGTCCATCTTTTTCGAGGATCTGCAACTGATGCATCACGGTTTCATGCAGTTCGATTGCAAGGGTTGAAATGTCCCAAGATTTTTTGGTCTCTGACCGAAGCGATGTTCGACCAGATTCTGAGGAGCGGTCGGAATTGACATTCATTCCTACACCGATAACGCTGCCATCCCAACGCTCACCCTTCCAGGCATTTTCAATGAGCATTCCAGCACATTTTTGCCATGCCATTCGGCCTGCATCTCGGCGAATTAAGATGTCATTGGGCCATTTGATTCCAGTCAATTCCGAACCCGGAAGTGCGGAGTCCACAAGGGACCAGATGGCAACTGCAACGGCTTTGTTGAACAAAATCGGTTCAGGAATTTTTGAGCCTCTATGCTGTTCGAGAGGCCACTTGATGGCCATTGACCATGCGAGGTCCAGCCCAGGCCGTTGATCCCACGCTCGGCCGCGTTGCCCTCGGCCGCCTGTCTGGTCGTCGGTGGTCACCACATTAACACTGCCGGGTTCGGCTTGTTTAAGCCACTCACTCGCGATGTCATTCGAGCTGGTGGTTTGTTTGAAGTGATTGAAAAATACCTTCATCGTTGCCCGTGAAAATAGGGTAGAAAGTTGGCATGTTTTCGCATTCGACGCCGTCACTTTACGAGGTAATCACCGTATCTTTCGGGCTGAACGAAAGTGAATGAATAGCCCATCATCGTTACACGATACGCCATTACTCGGAGCCGTTATCAACGGCTTGCAGGAGGTAAAAGGCAAGCAAATAACCATTTTGGACCTTCGTCAGATTCCGCATGCTGTTGCTGGGTGGTTCGTCGTAGCCCATGGAACGAGCCGAACGCAGGTTGAGGCGTTGGCCGAGTCCGTGGAAAAACTAACAGCAGAGGAGGCAAACGAAAAGCCTTGGGGCAAACAAGGCCTTCGAAATGGAGAATGGGCTATTTTGGATTACAGTGACATTGTCGTTCACGTGTTCCATGAAGAAGCACGAAGTCGTTATGCTTTAGAGGAATTATGGGGCGATGCGAACATTAGCACCCTCGCAGAAGTTTGAATACATCAATGGAAGACAAGCAGAATCAGCCTCCGGGCAACAAAGGAGACGGGAAACCGTCGATGAACTTTTATTGGATTTATGCCATTATAGGTGTCCTGCTTCTCGGGATGTTGATGATGAATAGCAGCCAAGATGGCCGAGAAATTCAATGGTCTGAATTTAAATCTTACATCGAGGGCGGAAAGATCAAGCGGTTGGTTTTTGATGGTCAACGAGCGAGCGTTTACCTCAAGGATTCAGCGCGTGAATCCATGCGGGATGACTCAGAGGAACCCGGGCTGTTGAAGTCCGTTTATCAAGGAGCAGACTATTGGTTAAATGTGCCTGCAGGAGATGCCTACTTGCAAGACCTGAAGACGCTTTCGGAGTCCAATGACTTCGATTATGTGTATGAGCCGGTGAACGAGTGGGGTCAGCAAATGTTCACCTACGTGATCTTTTTTGCATTGATGATCGGGGTGTGGGTCTTGATCATGAGGCGTTTGGGTGGCGGTGGTGCCGGAAGCGGACAGATTTTCAATATTGGAAAGTCGAAAGCGCAGTTGTTCGAAAAAGGGAAAGGCACGGATGCGAATTTTGAAGACGTCGCTGGGCTGGATGGAGCAAAGGAAGAGCTAGAAGAGATTGTCGAGTTTTTGAAAGCGCCTGAGAAGTACACCAATCTGGGAGCGAAAATCCCCAAAGGAGCTTTGTTGGTTGGCCCTCCAGGTACCGGTAAGACACTTCTAGCGAAAGCAGTCGCAGGCGAGGCACAGGTCCCCTTCTTTTCACTTAGCGGATCTGATTTCGTTGAAATGTTTGTCGGGGTTGGGGCGTCAAGGGTGAGGGACCTTTTCAAACAAGCCAAGGAGAAGGCACCGGCAATTATTTTCATTGATGAAATTGATGCTATTGGGCGCGCCCGAGGCAAGAACGCGAGCATGGGATCGAATGATGAGCGCGAGAATACGTTGAACCAATTGTTGACGGAGATGGATGGGTTTGGCACGAACAGTGGCGTGATCATTTTGGCAGCGACCAACCGTGCAGACATTCTCGATAAAGCCCTCATGCGAGCGGGTAGATTTGATCGTCAGATCTATGTAGACATGCCAGATTTGACAGAGCGACGTGCGATTTTCGAAGTTCACTTGCGCCCGATCAAGGTGGACGAGTCCATCGATGTGGAATTCTTGTCAAGGCAAACTCCAGGTTTTAGCGGCGCTGATATTGCCAATGTTTGCAATGAGGCGGCATTGTTTGCGGCAAGAAAAGGAAGGGAGAAGGTCGTTCACCAAGATTTTCTCGATGCAGTTGATCGCATTATAGGGGGGCTCGAGAAGCGGACCAAAATTATTTCGGAAGAGGAGAAGCGCACAATTGCGTTTCATGAGGCGGGTCACGCTGTCGTAAGTTGGTTGGTTGAGTTTGCGTCTCCGCTTGTCAAGGTGAGCATTGTGCCTCGTGGGCAGTCCTTGGGGGCTGCTTGGTATTTGCCTGAAGAACGACAAATCACCACTACGGAGCAAATGTTAGATGAGATGTGCGCAGCTTTAGGAGGACGAGCAGCCGAGGATTTGGTGTTCGAAAAAATCTCTACAGGCGCCCTGAGTGATCTGGAGAAAGTAACGAAACAAGCCTACGCCATGGTTTCGGTATATGGTCTCAATGATCGCATTGGAAACCGCAGCTATTACGATAGTCAGGGGGACCAAATGTTCACGAAGCCTTATTCTGAAGAGACGTCTCGCATCATTGATGAAGAGGTGGGCAAGCTCATTGAAGGCGCTTATTTACGTGCCAAAGAGATCCTGCAGAAGAATTCAGATAAGTTGAGCGCACTGGCTGATTCTTTGTTGAAAAATGAGGTCATCTTCCGTGAGGATGTTGAGCGCATATTGGGCGAACGACCATTTAAGAAGCCAGAACAACCGATAGTGCAAGCGCCAAAGGCGAATGATGTAGTTCCTACGAACAAGACAGAGGAGGTCATTCCCAGCTCAGACAAGACTGAATCACCAGCTGCTGAAGAGAATGAAACCCCTTCTGAATGAACGGCTGGACTGTCGTATATTCTGACGGGTTCCCTCCTGCCGTGGAGCTGCGAAGGGCGATGCTCGATGAGCATCAAATCCCGGCCGTTGTCTTGAATAAACGGGACAGCAGTTATCTGTTTGGATTTGTTGAGCTATTGGTGCAAGATGATGATGTCGAGCGCGCGAAAACCATCATCCTCGCTCAAGATGCCCCGCAAAACGCAGGGGACCCATCATGAAAGAGACATTCACGAGAATGATCACCGGAATCATCTTCGGTGCCATCGTCATAGCAGCAGTTGCGCTTGGACCATGGAGCAATGCGGTGCTATGGATTGTGGTTTCCTCGCTGGCCGTTCGCGAATTCATGCAGGGGTCACAAAAGGCATCGCCTTCTGCTGTTTGGGGGTTTTCTGCTTTTGTTGCATTGTGGATGTGCATGGTCCTTGGAATTCCTTGGTGCAATTCAGGAGCGTATGAACCATCAGCTTTATTGAGTTTAATCTTCATCATTTGGACCAATGATTCGGGTGCATATTTCGTCGGTAAACCCTTCGGTAAGCATAAGCTGATGCCTCATGTCTCTCCAGGAAAATCATGGGAAGGCCTCTTTGGCGGTGCGGTATTTGCATCTTTGATGGCCTGGTGTCTTTTGGGGGGGGATTTTTTTTGGATGGGGCTTCTTGTAGCTGTTTTAGCGACAGCAGGAGATCTCATTGAGAGCGCCTGGAAACGCCGGAACGGAATCAAAGATTCAGGTAAATTGATGCCGGGCCATGGCGGTGTTTTGGATCGGTTCGATGGCTTTATGCTGACCGGCCCAGTATACCTCGTCCTGCTATCTTTGCTTTCATTCGAATTCACTCTGAAAACCATTCTTCCATGACGTTTCATCGAGAGGGAAAAGCAACGTTAATCGTTTCGATTGTTACGGGTGTTGCAATCACATCGCTTCTGCATGCCTTGATCCCAGGGTGGGGAACTGCAATAGGAGTGCTGCTCTCACTTGTTCTACTGGGGCTCGTTATTAATTTTTTTCGCATGCCTTCGCGGCAGATCGGTCTTCAGAATCCGGCTGATGTTCTGTGCCCAAGTGATGGGAAAGTGGTGGTTATCGAGCGGGTCAAGGAGACGGAGTGGTTCAAAGATGAGCGCATTCAAGTCAGCATTTTCATGAGCCCGCTCAACGTCCATGCTCAGTGGGCGCCACTTTCCGGAAAGGTTTTGGCTTCGCGCTATCATCCTGGCAAATATTTGGTGGCTTGGCATCCCAAGTCGAGTACCGAAAACGAGCGGACGACCCACGTCGTTGAAGGTGAATTCGGAACGGTCATGTTTCGGCAAATCGCTGGCGCGGTTGCTCGTCGTATCTGCTGGTACATGAAGGAGGGGCAAGAATTGGACGCCGGAGATGAGGTGGGGTTCATCAAATTTGGATCTCGCATCGATGTTTTTTTGCCACTTGATGCCGAAATCTGTGTCGAACTTGACCAAAAAGTGGTCGGTCGGGAGAGCATTTTGGCCAGATTGGCACATTCTGAATAACTAAGGCCCGTAGAATTGGAGTTTTTGGGTTCTTTGAGGTACTTTTTCACCTCAAACCTAAAACAACATGAAGCACTTTACCCTTGTCGTTCTGATGTGGGCGACTATCGCCGGTTTAGGATGGACTCAATCAGTCCAATCAACTGGCCAAACCATTCTTCAAGATGTCCCTCAATTGGCTCCAGCTATGCGTGTGGCGGCTCCGATGCCCACCGTGGCAATCGCGGATTTTTCCGACCGTCCACAACAGCCTTTGGAAGGTCAATCGGACACGGATCTTGAGCACATTCAAAACCGTGATCTTGTGGTCCAACGTCAAGTGATTGGCTACACACAGTATGATTTACAATCCAATGCGGCGATCGATGACCGCATGGCTGGAGGCGGCGAGGCCGTTTCTGCAGCATGGACAATGAGTTTGGAGTTGACGCCATTCAGCGATCGAGGAACAGGCTATAATTTCTATGATGGCACGGCCTGGGGAGAAGTAGCTTACGAGCGCATCGAATCGGTTCGAATTGGTTGGCCCTCCATCGTGCACACAGCAAGTGGACGCGAGGTGGTGGTGAGTCACCCTGGCATCGATACACCCTTGCACATGGCTTGGCGGGATGCCGGTGCCGGAGCTTGGAGTGAAGCTTCCGTGCCGAGCGACCTTGAAGTCGGGAAATTGTGGCCCCGTATGGCCGCTGGTGGAGAGGATGGAAACAGCCTTCACGTGATTTGCATCACCACACCCGAAGGCAATGGAGGAGTTCTTTACAACGGCCAAGACGGCGCCCTTTTGTATTACCGATCACAAGATGGCGGCGATACATGGGACATGATAGACCATTCATTTGCCGATTTGGATAGCTCGAATTTCGCCAACTTCAGCGGGGATACGTACGCTATTCATGCGCGAGGCAATACGGTTGCGTTCGCATCATTCAACGATTTCAGCGATTCATTCGTGATGATTTCCCAAGACAACGGAGAAACGTGGACAAAGCAATTGCTCGTAGACTTCCCTGTGGATTTGTATGTCGCAGATATGGGTTTGCCAGAAGGCGAGGAATTTGCGGAAGATTACAACGATGATGGTTTGTTCCAAGAGTATTTCAATACGGACGGTGCAGGAGATGTGCACATTGATACTTACGGACAAGTACATGTCTCTTACGGGAGTATGTACTATATGGATGCCGACACCATTGACGGAACCACGAGCTACTTCCCCGGTACCAATGGATTGGCTTACTGGAATGAATCCATGGGTGCAGATAGTGCCCAAATCATTGGTTATTCCTTTGATTACGATGAAAGTGGCACGTTGGATTTTGATGAAATTGCTGCCTACTATGTCGGATGCGCTGGATTCCCGAGCATTGCTTCGGATGCCTCGGGCAACCTGTACGTGACCTATTCTGCCATCATGGAGAATTTCTCCACGGGAGCTCAGAATTATCGTCACCAATTTTTAGTGCACTCGATGGATGGGGGCTTGTCATGGAACGCGGAAGAGGCATGTGATTTAACTCCTGATGAAGATTACGACGGCTACGAAGCGGTGTTTGGATCCATTGCTCCAGACGTCGTGAATGGTCAATTGGAGATCATCTATCAGCGTGATTTCGAGCCAGGATTGCATGTCCGCGGTGATGAGGATCCAGCGGATATCAATGACATTGTTCACTTGCGCGTGCCTGCAGATGACTTGGGCGATTGTGCGACGCTGGAATATGAGGATTGGGTTGGCATTGCGGAGCCCATTGATTTGAACGATATCTCTTTGTACCCGAACCCTGCGGACGACCAAGTTGAATTGGTCATCAACCGACCGGGAGCTCACCAGATCGTTGTTTGGAGCATGACCGGACGGCAAGTGCTTTCCTTGCAGACTTCAGCCTTGGTGGAACGAATCGAAACTTCAGACTGGGCACCAGGCATTTACTTGGTCAACATTGCTCAAGGTGATCACCAAGCTGTGATCCGTTTGGCAATTCAATAGGTGTAAATAGATTTATATGAAGCCCTTTGCCTTGGAGGCAGAGGGCTTTTTTTTTGCCCTGCTTTCTCGACGTATTTTCGCGGCATGCAAGCGGAAATCATCACGATTGGAGACGAATTGTTATTGGGACAGACAGTGGATACGAATTCCGCTTGGATGGGGGAGGAATTGAGAAAAAAGGGGGTATCGGTAAATCGTATTGTGTCCATTTCAGACCGACCTTCCGAAATTTCGGCGGCCTTGGATGAGGCGCTGTCCCGTGTGGATTTGGTGCTTGTAACAGGAGGACTGGGGCCTACACGGGATGATGTAACCAAGCATACTTTGGCGGATTACTTCAATACAGACCTTGTTTTGGATCAAGATGTGCTGGATCGGATTACGGCATGGTTTGAAGGGCGTAAATTGAAAATGCTTCCTTCCAATTGCGATCAGGCTCTTTTGCCTGAGTCGTGTGTCATTCTGCCGAATCCGAGAGGTACGGCAATGGGGATGTGGTTTGACACCTTGCGCGAAGGCAAGGACAAAGTGGTGGTTAGCATGCCCGGTGTGCCGTATGAAATGAAGGGGTTGATGGAGGAAGAAGTCATGCCCCGGGTGGAGTCTAAATGGTCTCTGCCAGTGCGCTATCAAAAGACGGTATTAACCCAAGGAATTGGAGAGAGTTTTTTGAGCGCTATCGTGCACGACTGGGAAGAGGGGTTGGAGTCCCGGGGAATAGGCATCGCCTATTTACCGGCGCCTGGTCAGGTTCGAATTCGACTCAGTTCCATAGGTGAAGATGCGGATTCTCGCGTGGATGATGCGATGAAAGAGCTGTTGGACCAAGCGGGCGAGCACGTTGTTGCTGAAGATGGGATGTCGCTGGAAGAGGCTCTAATCGCAGCCTTGGGTCGGGCAGAGGCGAGTTTGTCAACCGCGGAGTCGTGCACAGGAGGATCGATTGCAGCCCGCTTGACGGCCATTCCAGGCGCGAGTGCGGTTTTCGAGGGTTCGATTGTGGCGTATGCGAACGGAATCAAAACACATGTTTTGGGAGTCGATGCACAATTGATCGAGGCCCATGGTGCGGTAAGCGAAGAGGTTGTGAGGGCTATGGCTGAGGGTGTTCGGAAAGCAATGAAGACCACATATGCGCTGGCTACTTCCGGAATTGCTGGTCCAGGTGGAGCTACTCCGACAAAGGCGGTGGGGACTATTTGGATCGCGCTGGCGTCACCTAAGGGTACGCATACCCGTTGTCTTCAACTCGGTAATCACCGCGGTCGGAATATCGCGCGTACCGCATTGGAATGCATGGGCTGGTTGTTGCGTGAATTGAGGTCGGCCTAAGCCGAACATAATCCATGAGAAGTTGCATTCTCGGTTGGATTGGAGTGATTTATTTCGTTTCTTTGCCGTCCGAAAAAGCACAGTCATGAGCCGCATATGTCAACTTACAGGTAAGAAAGTGATGGTAGGAAATAACGTTTCCCACTCCAAGCGCCGCACCAAGCGTACGTTTTACCCAAATCTTCAGAAGAAGCGTTTCTTCAATGCTGAGGATGGGTCCTTTATTACTTTGCGTGTTTCTACGTCTGCCATGCGTACCATCGGCAAGATTGGTTTGAAGGCAGCCATTGCTCAAGCCAAAGCCAAAGGAACTTACGTCGAGGCCTGAATCAGGAAACTTGATGCACAGTCGTCCAATGGACGAAGCAAAAAACCCCGCCATTGGCGGGGTTTTTTGATATTTGCAGGCTGTTTTGTAGTGATTTATTAATTGTCTCCCAGGATAAGCGGTAGACCGTCTTTGGCTGAACCGATGACAACAACCTTCGTGTTGGGGCTGTTAGCCAAAGCTGATGTTGCTTCAATTCCTTTCCACTTCAGCAATTCTTGGCTGATGCCACGCGACACAATTTCCTGGTAGTCTCGAATGCCTTCTGCTTCAATTCGCATCCGCTGAGCCTCTTTCGATGCTTTCTCAAGACGAAACTCGTACTCCAACGATTCTTGTTCCTGCTGCAATTTGCGTTCGATGGCTTCCTCTAACTTCTTCGGCAAGCTAATGTTACGGATCAGCACGTCATTCAGCTGCAAGTAATTTTCTGACAGTTTTTCGCGCATCCGTTCGTCGATTTCCGATTGAATCTCATCCCTTCGGGTTGTGTTGAACTCTTCGGGAAGGTACTTTGCGATGACCTCACGCGCAACAGATCGCATCGCAGGAACGACGACCTTCTCTTCATAGTTCTTTCCGCGCTCGATTTCCAATAAGCCCAGAGACTGGAAGTCGGGTTGGTAAAACACAGTCAAGTCCATTTCGATTTTGAGTAAGTTGGAGCTGAGGACTTCCAAACGCTCCATCCTGTCCTTTTGGCGAATTTCATAATCATATACCTTATTCCAAGGCGCTTTGAAATGAAAGCCTGAATTCAACGGCTCATCCGCTGGGTCAATGCCTGCACCGAAGGTGTGAAATAACAGACCGGCATGGCCTGAGGGAATGTTGACTGTGAGCGATCCCCAAAGCAGAAGAATGGGGCCTAATACCAACGTAACGATAAGCAATCGTCGCATGTTGGCTGGGTTGGGTTGTTGTGACATAGCTCAAATCTAAGGCAGGACTCGAGTCGGATGTCTCACCAACGCGTTGAATTGGCATTTTTTTCAAGTCGATGGAATTCAATATCCGATGGTCCGGCGCCGGATGATCCATTCTGCGGTAAGCAAGGCGAGAATGAATAGGAGTAATGCAATCCATTCGACTGCATCTCGTAATGTGGTTTGCTCATGGAGGATGGGCGTGGGGATGCCCATTTGATCCATCGCCCGAACGAGTTCCTCAGACGTTGTATTGGATACTTCTCCCATATAGGCTCCTCCTGTTTGGTTCGATATTCGCATCAAGATGCCGTGATCAGCCGATAAATTGGTGCGTTCGAGCTGGGTGTCCTCTACAATAAGTGATCCTGAATCTTCGAATACTTGGTCGTCGAGTTCACTGGTCGCTTTCCATCGGTAGTTGCCGGCTGTCATCCTTCCGAAATCAGCGGCATAGCCTTGGTCCGACAACAGCAAAGTCCGATTGTAAACCTGGCCCATTTCGTCGGTCAAGTAAACAACGACAGTGGCTTCTTTCGTGGCACTCCAAGAAGCATCATAAACCTGGGCGCGAAAATTGATGCGCTCGTCCACGGCGATTCGCTTTTCCGTTTGAACCATCAGACGCTTTCTGACGTCCTTGGCGGCGAGAAATTGCACCTGCTGTTGAATGAAACGGTTAAAGACCGAGTGGTCTCCGTTTTGGACGTAGTTGCGCATCCGCCATCGCCAGAGGCCCTCGCCAATGGAAAGGATTTGACGGGAACCTGCTGCTCCGATCGTCCCCGCTGCTCCGCCTCGAATTGCCCAGAATGCATCGTTGGTTTCGATGTCTCCAAATTGCCGATACATCAATAGAGACCAGGCAGGAGACCACGTGGTTTGTTCAAAAGGACCCTGCATTGGTGGCCATTCCCGAATCGCTTCTTCCGTCCCGTTGGGAAATTCCAGCGCAGTAAAAGACGGATTGATTCGAGCCCGGTGGATTTGATTGAGGTCGCCAGAACGTGACATCTCGACACCTAAGGTATTGGGCTGCTGTAAATACGACCAAGTGGATTCCGAAGCCGCCCACCACCACACAGGCACGCCATTCATGGCAATGAGCTGGGTCCAAGGTATACCTCCCCAAGATTCTCCAATCAAGTCATGCGCTATGATCACATCCGAACTACGAATGGCCTCATTCAAGGCTTCTGCGTCCTGCAGATTGGCCAGTTGAAATGACCGTATTTCATAAGGTTCTAATTCAGCCAAAGCCATGCGGATGGCACCCAAATCAGGATGAGGAGAAGCAGCGATGCAAGCAATGACTTTGCGGCTTTCGAGTACTTCAACATAAAAAACTCGGCGGTTATTGCTCGGATCAACTTCTTTGTTGTTCAATGCAATGCGCAGCTCGTAGCGTTGCATTCCCACGTCGGTAGCCGGAAGTTGAAACGCACATTTCTGAATTTCTTTTTCGGCTGATGTGGTCCATCGTTGGGACTCCAATAACTCCCCACGATGGTACACCTGAATTTGGGCGGTCTCTCCTTTTAGCCCCTGAGATTCGATGAAAACCTCCATAGGAAAAGTGTTCCCCAAATAAGCAATTGGGTTGTGATTGACTCGACTGATCCAGCGGTCTTTCACCTTGGTCGTATCTCCAAGGCCCAGGGTCCAGACAGGTACATTCGGCCATTCTATTCCAAAGTCAGGCGATGCGCCTCGGTTGACCAGTCCGTCACTCGCTAGAATGATTCCTGCAATGTTGCGGTTTTCTATGCGGGCAGAGAGTTCTCGGACGGCCGCGTCGAGGTTGGTTTGGCTTCCCGACCACGTCCAAGCGGAATCGGAGTTGCTCATAACCGGCCTCAGTTGTTTGTCAAAACCATACCATTCTGCGACCATTCCGGCGTTTTCAATCGAGGTTTGGAGTCCTTCAACCCAATCGAGAATTTTTTGTGTCTCAGCAGCAGAATCTCCGCGTGCGAAAACGGATGCGCTTTCGTCCATCAGCACGACGGCTAGCGGTGGCTCCTCATCGAATAACTGGCTGCGGATTAAAGGTTCCAGCAACAAAAACCCCAAGCCAACCAACGTTATGAACCGCATGGTGCCCAACAGCAAGCGTCCTATATGGGATAGACCACTCCCCGTGCTTTTGCGACCAATGCCGGCCCTCCAGCCATAAAGCCAGAATGCCATGAGTGCTGCTGCGCCAACGACAATGAACCACTGCCAGGCTTCGACCTCCACGATCCAGTCACGCGGTATGTCCAATTGAAGCAGCATAGTTCAGATGATGGATGGGCTCATGCCGTGATCATCCCGCCGTCGATGCAGATGGTCTGACCGGTGATGTAGGAACTCATATCGCTGGCAAGAAAAGTGCACAATTGCGCCACATCTTCTGGTTGACCGCCGCGCTTTAATGGTATCGCATCTCGCCAGCCTTGTACCGTGTTTTCATCCAAAGAGGCCGTCATTTCCGTTTCAATAAATCCGGGAGCGATGGCATTGCATCGGATGTTGCGGGAGCCTAACTCCAACGCGACAGATTTTGTAAACCCAAGAATGCCCGCTTTGGAGGCAGCGTAATTGGCTTGTCCCGCATTGCCTTGAACGCCGACAACGGAGCTCACATTGATGATGCTTCCAGCGCGCGCTTTGAGCATGGTCCGCATAACCGCCTTGGTCAATGCGAAGCATGATTTGAGGTTGACATTGATGACTCGATCCCACTGGTCTTCATTCATTCGCATGAGCAAGGTATCGTCTGTTATTCCTGCATTGTTGACGACAATGTCCACCGTTCCGAATGCATCGACTACATCCTTGACCAAGACCTCAGCCTGATCCATTTGAGCGGCATCGGATTTGAAACCTCTCACCTTGCCGCCGTTTTGGGTTAGCTCGGCTTCCAAGGCACGTGCTTTCTCTTCGGAGGAATGATACGTAAAGGCTACGGTCGCTCCTTGCTGAACAAACTCTTGTGCGATGGCTTTGCCAATTCCGCGTGATGCGCCTGTGATGATGGCGACTTTTCCTTCTAATAGCATTGGGATGATTATGATGCAGGTGTTTCGAGCAGATCGGCTGCTTCAGCAATTAATTCTGCGATGTCTTTGACTTCTACGTTGGACTCTTGGTTGGCATTTTTCACGCCATCGGTCATCATGGTATTGCAAAATGGGCAACCGGTCGCAATGACCTCGGGTTGGGTTTCCAAGGCCTCATCCGTTCGTGCGTGGTTGACTTCACGCTCACCAGGCTCGGCCTCTTTGAACATTTGCGCTCCGCCTGCGCCGCAGCACATGGCATTTTGTTTGCAACGTCGCATCTCCATGAGTTCGGCGTCGAGTTTCGAGATGACCTCTCGAGGCGCGAGGTATTCTCCATTGGCTCGTCCGAGGTAACAGGGGTCATGAAAAGTAATCCTGCGACCCTTGAACGGCTGGTCACCTGACATGCGCAATTTGCCTGTTTCAATCAGCTCCCGAATGAACTGTGTATGGTGCAAGACTTCATATTGGCCGCCCAATTCGGGGTATTCGTTCTTGAGCATATTGAAGCAATGCGGGCAACCGGTAATGATTCGCTTGATTCCATAGCCGTTTAAGGTGGCTATGTTTTGCGCTGCTTGCATTTGGTACAAGAACTCGTTGCCTGCGCGCTTGGCGGGATCACCTGTGCATGACTCCTCCTGTCCAAGCACAGCGAAGGACGTTTCAGCAGCATTTAGAATGCGGGCTATGGCTTTGGTGATGCGCTTCGCGCGGTCGTCAAAGCTTCCGGCACAACCGACCCAAAATAGTACCTCGGGTGCTTTTCCTGCAGCCGTCATTTCGGCCATGGTAGGGATGTGAAATGAGCTCATGGTGTGGTTATACTTCTTGGGTCCAATCACCTCGGCTTCCTGCGGGAAACGCCCACGGTGCGCCATTGTTTTCGATGTTGTTGAACATGGTGGTAATCGATTCGGGCGATTTGCTGTCTTCCATGATCAGGCTGCGGCGCATATCCAAAATTATGCCCATCGGGGAGATGTTGATGGGGCATGCTTCGACGCAAGCCTGGCAGCTGGTGCAGGCCCAAAGTTCCTCTTCAGTAATCCAATCGCCAAGCAATGATTTCCCATCGGGCTTCCATTCCCCGCCGTTGGCTTCGCGCGACTGTCCAATTTCTTCGATTCGGTCCCGCGTCGACATCATAATCTTGCGAGGGCTGAGGAGTTTTCCGGTTTGGTTAGCCGGGCATTCTGAGGTGCATCGGCCGCACTCTGTGCAAGTGTATGATTCGAGTAGCTGTTTCCACGTTAAGTCCGGAGCATCTTTGACGCCAAACCGTGCCGGTGGCCCATCGGTCGCTGGAGCTGACGCGTAAGGATCGGCCTGAGGATCCATCATGAGGTCCACTTCTTTTTTGACCGCTGCCATATTATCCATCTGACCTATGGGATTCAAGTTGGAGAAGTAGGTGTTGGGGAAGGCTAAAATGATGTGAAAGTGCTTGGAATAAGGGACATAGACCAAGAATGCGAGCACACCCGCAATGTGGAACCACCACATGCCCTGTTCCATGGCCATCACCCCTGCATCAGATAATCCCGAATACAGAGGAATCAAAAAGGAACTGATTGGAAATGTTCCCGCAGGCACGTAATGATCGAGTCCACGACTCTGTGCAATGGAATCCGTTGCGTTCATGCTCAAGAATGCGAACATCAGAAGTACTTCCACCACCAAAATGATGTTGGCGTCGAGCGAAGGCCAGCCTTTTAATTCTTTTGAGGTGAGACGTGCCAGGGCAAGGCCGTTTCTGCGAACAAAAAAGACCACACAGGCGACGATGACACCCAAGGCGAGCCATTCAAAAGATGCGATGAGGAAATCGTACAGAGGTCCGAGAAAGGAAAAGATGCGATGCGTTCCAAACAGCCCATCGATCAGGATTTCGAGGATTTCAATGTTGATGATGACAAACCCCACGTAGATCAAAATGTGCATGACCCCAGCTACGGGACGTGCGGTCATTTTGCCTTGCCCCAGCGCCACGCGGGCCATTGTGGCCCATCGTTCTGCTTTGCGATCGGACCCATCCCAATCACGACCTGATTGGATGTTTCGCCGGATGACTCCGATGCGCTGGGCAAAAAAGAAGATGCCCGTACTGAGTAGAAGAAGGAACAGGAGTTGACTGATCATTTAAACAAGGTTCAGGAATCGTCAGAAGACCGTTTGTCGAGTTCTTCGTCAATGATTTCACGCAATTTCTTGAGCTCTTTGTTGGATAACGACTTTTCTTGTTTTTTACCAAAGACCGATACCCTGACATACCGCCAGGGATTCAAATAGAGGTCATTGATGAGGTACTGCAGCTCGAGGTTTGTAGCGACCAACCCATTGTGCAATGAATCGCTGTTGACCAATTGCCCCAGTGAACCTTCACCGTTGTTGATTTTGCGGGTAATTTCATCGACCTGTGTCAATGCTGAGTTTGCCCGGTGAATGGTTTCGGCGAAATTCACGGCAGCCAAAGAGTCTGATATTTCCGAGAAATTTTCCATCACATTGGACAGGTCGTCATTGTGGTTCTTCAAGTTGGTCGTAATGCCGTCCACGTTCTTGAATATGCTATTCAATGTTGATCGGTTTTCGGCTACCATCGCGTCGAGTTTCAACGAGGTTTGCTCCAAGCTTTCGACGGTGCGTTGAATGCTCTCAAAGGCCGTGGGCAATCCCAAGGTAGCATCGGCTTCAAAAACGGACTTGAGGTTTTCAAGAATGTCATCTACCCCGTCAATCAGTTGGTCTGTCTTGTTCTTGAGAGGCATCAATTCAATTCTTACCGCTTCGGCGATGCCGACCTCGAGATCACTCAACAAGGTGTCACCCGGAGCAGCCAATTCGTCACTCGTTCCATAGATCAGGTCGATGGCTTTGGTCCCGAATAGGTCACTTGAGGTGATTTTGGCCTTGGAATCTCGGTTCAACTGCAAAGCAGATTCTTCAATATCAAAGCTGACCAGGAGCGATCCATCCCCCGATTCAGAGAATTTCACCTGAGTTACCTGGCCGACCTTGAAGCCATTGACGAGCACAGGGTTTGAAACAGCTAAACCATCGATTTTCTCGTAATGCGCATAGTAGGTATTGGACGCCGCGAAAGGATTGAAGCCTTTGAGGTAATTGACACCAAGGACAAGTAGGATGAGTCCTGCTAAGACCAATGCTCCAATGCGAAATTCTTTCGAGACTTGTGCCACGTGAATCAGTTTTTACGGAGGGGTTTGACTCCTTGTTCTTCCCAAGTTGTCCCTTCGAATTTAACAACGAAGGCGTCTGGATACCCTTTCTTTTGTAGTTGGGATTTGTAGACGCTGGCTTGGACAGAATTGGAGAATGACCCCACCGCATATTTGTAAAGACCGTTACGAAGATACTCCACGACAGGCGTGAGGCCTTCAAGCCGTGAATCAGCTGTGGATAAGGGATCTTGGGATGCCAATATTTGTACGCGAAAGGTGGGAGATTCATGCGTGGAATCGCGGGGCTCCGATGCCTCTGTGGGTGCGGGAGAATTCGGTAAGGGGCTTTCCGTGGTCTGAGGCAGACGCTCCTCGGGGCCGGGATGATACTTTTCCTTGTAGGTTCTGAATGCGCGAAGTAAAGCGGAGGCCATGAGTTCCTTGCCACTGTTTGAATTCAAAAAATCCTCTTCAGATGGATTGGTTAAAAACCCCAGTTCGACCAGTACAGAAGGCATTTGTGTGAAACTGATGACGTAATAGCCCGCTTGTCGAACTCCCCGGTCTTTTCTGCCAACTCGGGATTGGAATTGGCTTTGAATGAGGCTGCCCAGTTCCAAACTTTTATTGACGAAAACCGATTGTTTCAAAGCGAGTGCGATGTACGTGTCTGGATCATCCGGGTCGAAACCGGCGTATCGCATTTTGTAATCATCCTCCCGAAAGATGGATGCGTTTTCTTGCATCGCCACTCGGAGGCTTTCTTCTGATTTATGCATACCCATCACGAATGTACTGGAACCGCTAGCCTGAGGATTTGTAAAAGCATCGCAATGAATGCTCATGAAGAGGTCAGCTTGGACGTCATTTGCAATGGCCACGCGTTTCTGCAAAGACGGATAAGAGTCACCCGTTCGGGTCATGACAATTTTCACATCGGGAAATCGTTCTGTGATGTAATTGCGCAGCAGCAACGCCACATCTAAGGTGACCTCTTTTTCAGTTTCTCCATACCGTCCAGTGCCGAGGTTGCCTGGGTCAGAGCCTCCGTGCCCGGCATCGATCACCAATACCATCGTTGGAGGAAGGGGCGCAAAGGAAACGGACAGCATTATCATTGCTGTCATGGCGCATAGCACCGCCTGTTTCGTTAGTTTTGTTTGCCGGTTCATGGGTAAGTTCAAATCTAAAACGTCGTCGGGTCTTTGCATCGTCTGTCTGCAGGGGATTTTCCGTGTCGGTATGTGGATAATCACCCCGCTTTTTGCGATGGGGCAAACTCCAGTCGAAGAGGCAGTGCAGGACTCCGTTGC